>JBOGYN010000221.1:0-17742 GCA_050696855.1 Solirubrobacteraceae bacterium
GGCCAGCGCAGCGCCGGGCCGTGCCGGCGCTGTTGGCGAGCACGAGGCGCGCGTGCGCGAGCGTCGCCGCGACCGTCGCGCTGCCGGCGTGCGGGCCGTGGACGTCGCCGCCGTGGACCGAGACGACGAGCGGGACCTCAGGGGCGGCCCGCCGGGCCGCATCCCCGCTGGGAACCGCGTTGTGGGCGTGGATGAGGTCAAACGGGAACTCGCTGCGCACGCGGCCCAGGGCCGCTGCGAGGGGCCGCGCCGCCCACGCCCCCCAGGCGGCGTAACTCCAGGGGCGGGGCGGGGACAGGTAGCGGACGTAGTCGATCCGGACGCCGTCGAGCTCGGCGCGGGCGGGCTGGGCCAGCGCGCGCCGGACCGCGCTGACATCGCCGCGCCGCACCGCCGCCAGCGGGGGGAGCGGGCGATGGAGCACGAGCACGCGGACCTGCACCCCGGCGTCGCGCGTGGCGAGGGCCTGGCGGTGGGCCCAGATGCCGAGCACCGGCTCGTGGGCCCGGGGGTAGTACTCGGCCACGACGAGGACTTTCATCGCCAGCTGCGGTGGGTGGCGAGAGTGCGCTGGGACTCGGACCGCCCCAGGTGGGGACGGTCGGCGAGAAACCGCCGCCCCTCGGCGATCGCCTCATCCCGGCCATACGCCGAGGCGGTCGCTCGCAGGCCGTGGCGGATCGCCAAGGCGTCCACGATTCCCAGCCGCCAGCCGGCCTGCCGGGCAACGGCCGCCCAGTGCGAGTCCAGTCCCCACCCCATGCGCAGCTCGGGGAACGGCAGCAAAGCCTCGAAAGTCCTCCGGTGAAAGGCCACGACGGGACCGATCTCAACCCAGGGCGTCTCGCGGACAACGCTCCCCAGTCGTCGTCGGGTGATCGCCCAGGCGGCGTGCGAGCGCGCTCGATGGGCGGGCTGGGCGAGGGCCAGGTCAAAGCGCTCGGCCAGAAACACGAATCCATTGAGGAATCCGCGCGGTAGCCAAACGTCGTCATCGATCGCCAGCAGCCAGTCATACCCGGCCGGGGAGCGGCGAGCCAAGAGGGCATTGAGGTTCTCAAATTTGCCCCGCTCGCCGACCGCTGTGGTCTCAAAGTCGACGTAATGGCGGGATCGCAGCAGCTCGCTGCGGGCGCTGGCCAGAAGATTGCGCTCGTCGGTTCGCTCGACGGCGACGACAAGCACACGCCGGGGCGGGGTCGCCCGCGCGGCCCGGCGCAGACGCGCGGGCTCGGCCGTGCCGATTCGCCAGGCGTCCTGCCCGGCGTCTTTGAGCAGCGCCCGGCTCGTCGCCCGGGGCCCGACGACGAGACCACTGTGACCGGAGAGAAAATCGTCCGGCGGTGCCGACTCGCTCACGAGCGATGTTCGGAGAGCGCTTCACGCACGCTTCCGGCGCTGCGGGCGGTCATCACGATGCCGTACTCACAGCGCCGACGGACCGTGTGCCAGACACAGCCAGCCAGGATGCGCAGCTCGTTTCTGAGCGGGCGCGCCTTGTGCACACGGACATCGTGACGCCGCGCCTCCTGTCCCTGCTCGTAGGCGGCCCGCGCGAGCACGGGCAGGGCTGAATCGGCGGCTGAGCGGCGATGGTCGATGCCGGCGGCGGCTAGATACCGGATGCGGCCCCCAGCCGCCGTGAACCGAAGCTCCCAGTCCTCTTCGTCGCCGCGGCCGTAGAGGTTCTCCTCGAACTGGCCGGTTCGCTCGAAGGCGCTGCGCCGGATGGCCATATTCGCCCCCCACACCAACGGGATGTCTCGGTCCTCGGGGCCGGCGTCAAGGGTCGTGATCGGGGCCGGCTCGCGCCCGCACGCGCGTAAGCTGCGCTCGAGCTGCGCCCGGATCGGACCCCCGAAGACCTCCCGGTCGGGAGTACCGCGCACTCCCCGCACGAGCGCCTCCAGCCAGCCCGCGGGCGCCGAGACGTCCTGATCGATGAATATCAGCAGATCGCTGCGGGCGGCGGCGATGCCCGCGTTGCGAGCCGAGTTGAGGCCCCGCTGCTCTGGCAAGGTGACCAAGCGGACACCGTGGTGTTCCGCCACCTCCGTAGTTGCCTGGTCAGGCCCGTCGCTGACCACGATCACCTCGGCCCCCGCGGCGACGGCTTGGGGCACCACCGAGTCCAGGGCGACCTCGAGGTAGTCAGCGGCTGCCAAAGTGGGGATGACGATCGAGGCGGTGGGCCGGCCGGTCATCCTGGAGATTGTCGGTCGCCGGCGAGTCCCCGCACGACGTCGAACGTCGCGTTCAGGTGCGGACGCTGCGACGGTGGGCGATGAGCTGGCGTCCGAACTGGCGCACGAAGCGGGGGTTGTAGCGCGTGTAGCGTCGCCACAGGCGCCGCGGTTCGTGAGCGAGCCGATAGGCCCACTCGAGTCCCAGCTTCTGCATCCAGCTCGGAGCCTGGGGGACGAGACCGGCGTGGAAGTCAAAGGCGGCACCCACGCCGATCAGCACCGGTGAGTCCAGGAGCGGGCGCATCTCGGCCATCCACTTCTCCTGCTTGGGCACACCGATCCCGACCCACACCACATCGGCTCGGGAGGCGTTGATCTCGTGCACGACCGCGTCGCGCTCCTCGTCGTTGAGGGGACGGTGCGGAGGCGAGTAACCACCGACGATCTTGACCCCGGGGTAGCGCTGACGCAGGTTCAGGGCCAGCTGGACGAGCGCGCCTTGATTGCGGCCTCCGTAGAGATAGAGCCGCTGGCCGCTCTTGACGCTGCGCGCGCACGAGCGGGCCATCAGCTCAGGACCGTAGACGCGATCGTCGAGCGGGTGGCCGAGCGCGGTCATCGCCCACACCAGGGGCTGCCCGTCCGGCACATTGATCGACGAGTGCATCAGCGCCTCGCGCAGGGCAGGATCCTCGGCCGAGGCCATCACCGCATGGACGTTGCACACGCAGACGTAGCCGCGGCTGTCCGTAGCGGCCGCGGCGTCGATCCAGTCCAGCGTGTCCTCGTAGTCGGTCAGGCCCAGCGGCACGCCGAGCACATTTACGGTGGCGGGCGGGGCGGCCGCGACCGGTTCTGGATTCAGTAGTGAGCCCTCAGGGCGCATGGTTGCTCCGGGTTTCATTGGTTCAGCGGGCCGCGGGGCGGCCTCGAAGCTGTGTCATGGTCCCAAATTCCTGCCTGCCGGCGATTCGAATCGCCGGCCCGCAACTACAGCAACGGAAGATCTCACCCTTAGTTACGCGGTTTCTCCCCGGGGTTACCCAAAAACGGGCGAAAACCTGCAAGGAGCTAACAGTTGCCGGGGGTTATGCTCGCCCGGACATGGATGTCGTTCGGCTCGCGGCAGCGCCCCTTGTCCGCGGGTCAGGGTGGCCTCTCAGCCCTACAGGGGCCGCCCCCGGCCGGGTCCGTGTCGCATTCGCTGCGGCGCGGGCTCGGCCATGCTGGCCGTGCTCAGAGATTCTCGGCCACCCGCGGTGCTTCTCGGGTGAAGTAGATCAGCCCCCAGAAGAAGATGATCACCATGATCGCCAGCCCGGCCACAAACGACGGAAGGCTGGCGGCGGTGAGCGCGGCGGGGAAGTGAGAACCGCCGATGAAGGCATGACCCATCTGCGTGAGCAGGAGGCCTACGGGGTTGATCAGCGCGTAATGGGCGAAGCTGGTCCCGAACCGGTGCGCGGCGCTAGAGGCCAGGTACATGATCGGCGAGCAGTAGAACCACGCCTGGAGCAGGACCTCCCAGATCGGGGCGACGTCGCGATAGCGCACGTAGGCGGCGGAGAGGAGCATCCCGATACCGGTCGCAAAGACGATGAAGGCCAGGGCAATCGGGATCATCTCGAGCCACCGCACGGTCGGTGTGACCCCGTTGAGCAGGGCGAAGATCACGACCACGATCGCGTTCATGCCCAGGTTGAAGGTCGCGGTCAGCGAGACCGACAAAGGGATCACCATCCGGGGGAAGCGGATCTTGCGCACGAGCGGCTCGCGGGTGATCAAGCAGTTGACTGAGCCCCCTGTCGCCTCGGCGAAGAAGTTCCAGAGCACGATGCTGGTCAGCAGGTAGACGCCGTAGTGCGGGATGCCAGCCCCGAAGCGGATGATGTTGGTGAAGAACAGGTAGAGGACGCCGAAGAACAGCAGCGGCCGCATCAATGACCACACATAGCCGAGGGCCGAGCCGAAGTAGCGCAGCTTGAACTCGCTCCGGGCCAGGGTCATCGTCAGCTCGACAAACCGGCGGGCGCCCCCGCCCATCGCTGACGGCCCGTAGGGTCGCGAGGCATGCGCGCTCATGGCCAGCAAGCTAGCAGTGGCCTCGTTAGGCCCCGCATGATCGTGACCCGCGCGCTCGGGCGATAATCGGCGGCATGAGCACAGGGCGCGACGAGGGCGTGAGCGGCGGCCACCGGCCGCGCGGCACGCCTGCGGTCTTCTTGGTCGCGGGCCCGGGGGCGGGGCTGCACGAGAGCCTGCTCAGCGTGCTCACGCATACGCCGGCCGACGTCCCGATGGTGCTCGTGGATCCCGGTGCCGTGGCGGCCGTGTCCCTGGCCTCGGTCCAGGAGGTAAATCCGGGACGGCAGGTCGACGTGCGCTCGGATCCCGACGCGGCAGATCCAGCGGCCCTGGCCGCGAGCGTCGCTCCGGCCGACGTGGTGCTCATTGATCTGCCCTGTCGCGTCGCCGCGGGATGGCTCGAGGGCCTGCGAGCGGCGGCCCACTCCGGAGCGGAGGTGGCGTCGGCGGTCGCCATGACCACCGCGGCCGTGCCGGAAGCCCGCGGGACAAACTTCCCGAAGGCAGCCGCGGGGGCGCAGGCCGCGGGGTCGCCCTGGTATCCGCGCGCCGAGCAGTTCTCCGGTCCGTGTCGCTACATCCGCCGGAGCGCGATCGACCTGGCCGGCCCGCCTCGGCTCGGATTCGGGGGTCGTTGCCTAGAGGCAGGCCTGGCCCACGTCGTGGCCGACCAAGTGCTGGTCGACGCCGAAGGCAGGGACGAGGTTCAGGTGAGCGCAGGGCGTGCGCTAGGGGTCGCCCGTCGCGCTGTCAGTGGCCTGTCGGTCGTCGTCGACGCCCGAACCCTCGACGGACCGATGGACGGGACCCGGGTGCACGTCCTCGAGCTGATCGCCGCGCTGGCTCGCAGCGGGCGGCCGCGGGTGACCGCGCTCGTGCCCGCGCGGCTCACCGACGAGACCCGGGCGGCTCTCGAGCTCGCCCCGGGGGTCACGCTCATCAGCCTGAACCCGGGTCAGCCGCCGCCGCTCGGGTTACACGCCGACGTCGCCCACCGCCCCTTTCAGATCTCGGCTCACGCCGACCTGACCGTCCTGGGGCAGCTCGCCGACCGGCTCGTGGTAACCCACCAGGACCTGATCAGCTACCACAATCCCGCCTACTTTCCGTCCGCCGAGGCGTGGGTGGGCTACCGGGCAATGACCGCCCGCGCCCTGCGGGCGGCTGACCGCGTCCTGTTCTTCTCGGCGCACGTGCGTGACGACGCTCTGGGCGAGGAGCTGGTCGAGGCCCACCGGGCCAGCGTGGTGCCCCTCGGCGTGGACCACACCGTCAGCGCCGGGACGTCCGTTGCCGCCCCGGCCCCGCCCCCCGCAGCGCAGGCCCTGAGGGCCGATTCCGACGCCGCGGTGATCCTCTGCCTGGGAGCCGACTTTCACCACAAGAACCGAGTCTTTGCCCTGCGCATGGTGCAGGCCCTTCAGCAGCGTCATGACTGGAGGGGCCGGCTGGTGCTCGCCGGGCCCCGGGTCGCCTGGGGCTCGTCCCGAGAACAGGAGGGGGCGCTTCAGGCTGACGATGGCCGCCTGGCCGCCGCCGTCACCGAGCTCGACGCGGTCACCGAAAGCGAGAAGCAATGGCTGCTGGAGCGCGCAAGCCTGGTCATCTATCCCACCGTCCACGAGGGCTTTGGGCTGGTCCCGTTCGAGGCCGCCGCGCACGATCGGCCATGCCTGTGGGCAGCGGGCACGGCGCTGAGTGAGTTTCTGCCCGACGCCGCAGCCGCCATCGTGCCCTGGGACGCGGGCATGAGTGCCGAGGCAGCGCTGACCCTGATGCGCGACCCCGAGCGTGCGCGCGCCAACATCGACGCCGTCGCCGTGGCCGCCGGCCGCCTGCACTGGGACGAGACGGCCGCCCGCCTGATCGCCGTCTACCACAGCGTGTGCGATGCCCCGCGATCGCCGGCCGCGCAGCTCGAACGCGACCAGGGGCTCATGCGCGAGGGCCTCAGCGACGACGCGATCCGGCTCGTCGGTCCGGGTGGCGCCCTGCCCCGGGAGCTCGAGCGGCCACTGCTGGCGCTGGCCACCCACCGGCGGATCAGCGGCCCGATCTGGGGGGCGATCCGAGCTGCCTACCGCGCATCGCTGCGCTGGCCGGGCCGCAAACGGACGCCCGACTGAGCGCCCCCGTCGTTTTGCCGACTCGGGCCGGCGCGTTACCGGCGCTCGATCTCGAGCGTGTGCGGGAGGTCGGTCAAGCCCCCGCCCGGCTTGTCGGGCAGCACGATGATTGAGCTGTTCATGTACGCATCGAAGATGTCAGCGCCCAATCCGGCCCTCGCAACGGACGCGATCAATCGATAGCGGCCGGGGGAGAGGTAATTGCCGAAGCTCAGCCTGACCGAGGCATCGGTGCCGGCCGCGAAGCGTCCGGTCTGCATCCGCTGGGCATCCGTGTTGGTGGTGAACACGGGCTGGTCGGACTCGTTGAGCAGGGCGAGGGCGAAGATCGGATTCTCGACCTCGGCGGTGAAGTGGACATCCATCCGCACAATGCAGGTGTCACCTTGCTGCGATGTGAGGGCCGGCTCGCCGGTGACGGACTCAAAGACCGCGTTGTGGACCTCCACCTCCGGGTGTTCGGGGGGGAGTTCCGATGCCGACGCTCCGCCCTCCTGCCGGGTACGGCGAAAATTGTGCTGGTTGTACTGACGCGCGATGGATCCCGGCTCGCCGATGTCGACCACCCGGCCGTGCTCGAGTAGCATCACCCGGTTGCAGAACCGCTCCACCGAGCCCATGTCATGCGTGACGAGAACGATCGTGCGGCCTTCGCGCTGCAGACGGGTGAACTCGTCGAAGCATTTCTGCTGAAAGTTCGCGTCACCGACGGCGAGGACCTCATCGATGAGCAGGATGTCGGCGTCGACCTGGACCGCGGTGGCGAAGGCGAGCCGAACGTACATGCCCGACGAGTAGTTCTTGAGCTTGAGGTCGATGAAGTCCTCGAGCTCGGCAAAACCGATGATGTCGTCAAAGCGCGCGGTCGCCTGCTTGCGAGACAGTCCGAGCATGATCGCGTTGATGATCACGTTGTCGCGGGCGGTCAGGTCCATGTTGAATCCGACGCCGAGCTCGATGAAAGGCGACAGCCGGCCCTCGATCTTCAGGTCTCCCCGGTCGATGTTGTAGATCCCCGCGATGCACTTGAGCAGCGTGCTCTTGCCGCTGCCGTTGCGACCGACGATGCCGAAGAACTCGCCGGGGGCGATGTCGACGCTCACCTCCTGCACCGCGCGGAGCGTGTCAAAGCTGCGCGAGCGAAAGGGGTGCAGAGCCCGCTCCTTGAGCGTGTGGTACTGCTCATGCGGCAGCCGGAAGGACTTGCTGACGTTGTGCACCGAGATCGCCGGCGGAGCGGAGGTCCCTGCCGCTTCTCCGTCAGCCGAACGCTGCGGGCTCACGATCGCGCTCACGGCCGAGACGGTAGCGCTTCGAACCCGACCTGGCTCGCGTTCGGGTGGCTCTTGGGCTGCGCCAGCTGCTCCAGCCGACGGCGCAGTTGCGCTCCGGTCGCCTCTGGCGAGAGCCGCCGCGCGATGTCCTCCCGCGCCCGGGCCCCGACGCGTGCGGCGCCCTCCGGATCCGCGTAGACGCGGCGCATCAGCTCGGCGGCATGCTCGATACTCGGCTGCGCCCATTCTCCGTCGGCAGGGTAGATCTGGCCCTCAGGACCAACGCGGGTGAGCTCGTAGTCGACCAGGAAGCTGTTGTCGGCGTCCATGAAGTCGATGTTGCCTGAATAGGCGGTGGCGATCACCGGCTTGCCGAGCGCCATCGCCTCGGCCATCGTCAGTCCGAATCCCTCGGAGCGATGCAGCGACACATAGCAATCGCAGGTCGCGATGAGCGCGTCCCGCTGCGGGTTGGTCAGCGAGCAGTCGACAACATGGATGTCCGCCCGTCCGCGGGCCGCCCAGAGCACCTCTTCTTCGGACAGCGGCAGAAGCGGAGCGTTGATCGTCTTGATGAGGAGCTGCGGACCTTCCCCGGGCGCGAACGCGCGCCTGAAGGCCTCGACCAGCCCGACCGGGTTCTTGCGCGCGTTCGTGCTGGAGTAGTCGAACATGAATAAGAAGATGAAGCCGTCCGGGACCCCGAGGCGGATCGGTGGCGCGGTCTCGGTTGGGAGCGGAACCGGCGGGGGCAGCGCGATGACGGGGATATCGGTTACGGCAGCGATATTGTCGGCGACGAAGCGCGAGTAGACCCAGATCTCATCGACAAGCTCGAAGGCAGGCGCCCAGCCGTCCGGGATGCTGTTGGTCTCCCAGGCCCAGACCCCGATTCGGAGGCCGGAGAAGTGGTCGCTCCCGAGTTCGGCAATGAACGAGGGAAGCTCCCCGGGGTTGACGCAGATCAGCTCGAAGGCGTTCGCACCCTCGGCCACGACATCGTCGACAAGATGACGCCCGTAGTTGGCTTCCAGCCTCACAGATGGCCGGAGACGATCTACGGAGACGGTGGCCGTGCTCACCGGGATGCCCGCCGCGTCCAAGGCGCTCGCGTAGCCCCGGGCCGCGGCTCCGAGACCGAGGACGTGACCCAGATAGCCAGAAACGCGAACGCCCAGGGTGCCGTTCGGGATGACCGCGGGGCGCCGCGAGACTCCGCGCTGGGGAGCATGAGTCACCGGTTGGCGCACGGGCGCGGGAGCATCCGCTCCAGGCATCAGCTCGTCGGGGATTGCCATCTCGACTCGACCGGAGTCTCGCGCCCAGGTCATCAGGTCGGGTCCGTCCGTTCCGTCGAGATCGGGAAACGTGGTCACCACATCCCAGCGCTCGCGCAGGACGCGGTGCAGGAGGTAGCGGTTGATGCCGTGCCTGCCCCCGTGCACGGCGGGCTCGCGCAGCCAGCGCGTGAACTTGTTCGCGCCCAGGGACGAAAACGGGTCGCCGATGTCCGCTCCAAGGGTGTGAGCCATGCCAAATAGCGATTGCAGGCTGGCATCGAAAACCAGCCCATTCGGTAGGCGCTGTGCGAGCTCTCGCCGGAGGGCGACGTCACTCCAACCCGCCGCGTCCAGCTCGGCGGCGTACCTGGTACAGATTTCGGTCAGCACAGGATCCCGGCTGACGCGCACGCGGCTGGCCCACGGGTTGAGCCGGAACGGCCGGTCGGGCTCAAAGCCGCCGAGGTCAACCAGCCGCAGCGGCCAATCGCCGTCGACCAGCATCTTGTTCGCGCTTGTGCTCAGCTCGTGCTCGGGCAGGTTCCAGGCGCTGAGCTCGCATCCGAGATCGTCGAGCGTGGCTACCTCCACACGAGCACAGGCCAGCTCGAGACTGCGCTGCAACCAGTAGCGGTCGCGGGGGTTATGACCTGGCAAAACGCCATCGGGACTACCGGCGATCTCGTCCAGACGCCCGATCCACCAGCGCAGGAAACTGACCGCCGGGGGCGATCCGTCGACGCCCATCAGGTCAGCGGCGACGCGCCCGGTCAGCCTGACGCGTCGCGCCGAGGGCTCGAGGCCATCGTCCGGTGGATCTCGTCGCAGCCGCGGCACCAGTAGCACCGCCCGGTCGCGCAACGCGCGGGTGAGCGGTGCCAGGTCGCCCAAGATCCAGCTGCTGGCCGGAAGGTGGATCACGGGGCCGGTGGCATCCCGACCGTGGGCCAGGAGAACGCGGGGGACGAGCAACTGGATCAGTTCGTCCGGCCCGTGATGGGCGAGCATGCGCTCGCTGTCAAGGTTCAGAGCCTCATCCACGGACACCACGGCGAGCTCGTCGGCAGAGTCATCGTCACCGGCCGCCCCGATCAGCACGCCTTGGAAATCCCAGGTCGGCTGATGGCGAAGCAGCGACCGCGCCATCACCTGGGCCGCGGGCAGCATCGCTCGAGTGAGCACACAGACGATCCGCGGATCAGAGCCGCGCGCCGACCCCGCCATCCGGGTCGGCGGCGGTGGCCGGCTAGCGCTCACGCGTCCGGAACCTCGGTCTCCGGCACTCGGTCCTCGGTGCTCGGCCCGGCCGCGATCCGCTGCCGCAGCGCTTCGATCGCCGCCACGAGATCTTGACCGAGCAGCTCCAGGCGCTCGGCGCGCTCGGTCTGCTGGCGCACGCTGAATTCGAGCACGCCCACTCGGCGGTCCAACGCCTGCACCGTGGCGAGCAGCGCCGCGTCGGATTTTGGGGGCCGGATCACGCGCCGGACGAGGCTACGAAGCTGACGGCCTACGCTTGCCTCAGGGTTCGCTGCGGGCATGGCTGCAATGTAACCGGCACCTCAGGGCTGCGTGGGTCGAGCCAAACACGGTCGGGTGCGCTTTCCCGCTAGGGCGCAGGTGTCTCAGCGACAACCGCGTAGTCGGGCTGTTCTCCACGGTCGCGCGCGGGGTCACCCGAGCCGAGGGGATACCAAACGAAGGCACTGGCAAACCCGGTCAGCCGGCACAGCGCGAGGACCGTCTCCGGAAACAGGGGGTGCTGATGGGTGGGGTCGATCCAGAAGTGCTTGAGCGCCTGGGGCGAGTGCGGGTTGACCGTCTCCATGATCAGGAGGCCGGCGGGCGCCAGCTTCGCCATCGCCGCACGCAGGAAGCGCAGGAGCTTGAGGTAGGGGAGGTGCTCGATGACTTGGGCAGCAAAGATCGTCCCCAGGGAGTCGTCCTCGAGTCCCTCGAGGTGGCTGCCAGCATCACCCAGCTCGACGCGGTCGAGCCCCTTGTCGCGGCAGCGCTGGACCATCGCCGGGTCGATGTCGACGCCTTGGGCGTCGATCCCCGCGTCTCGTAGCAGCTCCAAGAACTCGCCCCGGCCGCAGCCGACGTCGAGCACTGGCATCCTGCCTTCCAGGAGGGGAGGGTATGCGCGCTGACGCGACCGGATCTGATCTTCAGAGCCGCGGAAGGCATCTTCGAAGCCTAGGTAGACATCGTCGCCGGCGTCGGTCCGCGCGTCGCGAAAGCCGACCACGCGGCCGGCCACACCAGCGTCGAAGGTTTCCAGGGTGAAGGCGTCACCACCACTGAGGGCCACGTCGTTGGCCACCCTGCGCTTGGTTCGCGCGAGCTCGCCCTGGACGTCGGGGATGAACTTTGCCAAGCGTCCAGCAGTGTCATCCCCGCGATCCTGGGTCTGCGCTATCGAGCCTCGCAGTGCATCGATCGTCTCGCCCTGCCGATCCGTGAGCCGGCGGAGCTCCTCCACGACGGTCCCGAGCTCAGAAAGGCGCCCTGCCAAGGCGGCATTATTCTCCTGCTGGCGGCCGCCGAGTCGCCGCAACAGACGCCGTGCGACGCTCGCGCCGACCCGTCGCCGCCGCGCACCGGGGTTTGTCGCCGGATCCGGCGGGGCGGCGCCCAAGCTCCCAAACTCGGCGTCTGGTCCGCGTAGGTCGGCCACGCCGACACACCGTACCGACTCGCCTGCGGGGGATCAGATGGCCGGCGAGACCCTGAGGTCTCGGGCCCGCAACTCGGCCAACAGCTCGCCAGCTATCACGCTCCAGCTCAGTCGCTCAAGGACGAAGGAGTGGGCGTCGCGAACCAGCCTCTCCACCGAGGAGAGCGGCATCTCGCGTAGGGCCCGCAATGCGCGTGGGAACTCGGCCGGCTCGGCGGGCAGAAAGTGCTCTCCGGCCCTCACGCCCAGGCCGCGGGCGCCGAATGATGTCGAGATAACCGGGACTCCAGCGCCGAAGTACTCGAGCATCTTCAGGTTTGTCCCCGAACCCGTCGTCACCGAGTTCAGTGCCGCATCCGCGACGCTGAGCGCGCTCTGCTTGAGCCCGGCGCTGACCGGCCCGGGCAGCTGGACGTTGTCAGGCGCGGGATCATCGGCCAAGGCCAGCCCGACACTGCCCAGGATCAGGAACTCGACCTCCGGGCACTCCTCGGCGACCCGCAGCAGGCGCCGGGCGCCGAGGACATTCGGGTGATGCCAGCTGGCGATGAAGATGGCCAGTGACCGGTCCGCGATCCGGAGTCGCTCACGCAGCGCCTGCCGCGCGGCGGGCTCGAGGTAGTCGACGTCGTCGACCGCCGCGCCGTTGGGTACCACCAGCACCCGTTCGTCCTCGGCTCCGTAGCGCCGGATCAGCTCCTGGCGATCCTCTGCGCTGCAGGCCCACACCAGCTCGGCTTCCTCGCAGCACGATCGTTCCGTCTCCTCAGCCAGCGCCAGCAGGCGCTGTGCCTCTTCGCCGTCGCCGAGGACGGTGCGCTTCAGTGACGCCTCGACGTTGTGGGCTTCGTACCAGACGGGGCCGTCGGAAACGGCGCGGATAGCGGGGAAGGTGTAGGGATGGGAGGCCACGGCGGCGCGGGCGCCATGCGTCGCCTCGCGCAGCGCCTCCAGGTACGCCGGCGTGTGCTCGTACAGCTCGGCCATTGCGATGTCGGTGACGACCGTGCCGGCTCTACGCTCGAGCTCGAGCTCGAGCTCCATGTGCCGTGCGGACTTGGGGATGGTGTGCTCATGTAGTCCCGGTGCGAGTTCCCGGTGGCGCTCGGGCGCTGCGTGGCTGGTGAGCGTCACCAGCTCGATGTCAAAGGCAGCGGCCAGTCCGCGATAGAGGTTGAAGGTTCGGACCTGGCCTCCGCCCAGGGGGGGGTGCACCGGAAACGTGAGCGCTACCACCAGCCGGGGACGCTCGCCACGCTTGGATTCGGGCCTCACCGTCAGCCATTGTGCCTGACAGCCATCGTGCTGCACTGGGACAATGCGGCCGGGATGGACATCGCGATCGTCGCCCCGAGCCCGGTTCCGCTCGCCATCGGCGGGGCGGAGAACCTGTGGTGGGGGCTGCTCGAGCACCTCAACCGCGACACCGCCCAGCACGCTGACCTGATCAAGCTCCCCACTCCCGAACGCGACTTCTGGGAGATCGTTGACAGCTATCGCCGCTGGTCAGCGCTCGACGTGTCCGGGTATGACGTCGTCATCAGCGGCAAGTACCCCGCTTGGATGGTCGACCACCCTCGGCACGTCTGCTACCTGCTGCACCCTCTCCGCGGTCTCTATGACACCTATCCCGCCGGCTGGCCGGAGCGTTGCGAGACAACGCACCCCGAGGTTTCCCGTCTGGTCGACTTCTTGGAGGCGTCCGCCGGAGACCGGTCGGACCTCGTCGAGTGCTTCGGTCGCCTGGACGCCGTGCGCGCTCGTAGCGACGTCCCGCCCGAGCTACTGGCGCTTCCGGGTCCATTGATCCGCCAGATCGTGCATTTCCTGGACCGAATCGGCCGTGGCCCGGGTGCGATGGTGCGCTCGGTCGCGCTGTCGCGGACTGTCGCGGACCGTCCCGGCTACTTCTCGAATCCAGCCTCTGTCCCAGTGGTCCACGCACCCACCGGTCTGCGGGGCCTGCGCCCGGGTCGGGGCCGATATCTGTTCACGGTCAGCCGGCTCGATGCGCCCAAGCGCATCGACCTCCTCGTCCGCGCCATGGCGCACGTCCGCGGCTCGACCGAGCTGCGGATTGCCGGCACCGGCCCGCAGGAGAGTGCCCTGCGCGAGCTGGCGAGCGGGGATCCGCGGATCCATTTCGAGGGCTTTCTCAACGACTCGGCCCTGTCCACGGCCTACGCCAGCGCTTCCGCGGTTGTGTTCGTGCCGTTTCAGGAGGACTACGGCTTCATCACGCTCGAGGCGATGCTGAGTGCTAAGCCCGTGATCACAACCAGCGACTCGGGTGGGCCGACCGAGCTCGTGACGCCATGGATAAACGGCCTCATCAGCGAGCCCGATCCCGCGCAGCTCGGCGCGGCGATCGACAGCCTGGTCGCGAAGCCGCGTCTGGCTCGACGGATGGGGCGGGAGGGACGCAAGCGCGCGCTGGACGTCACCTGGGACAGCGTGGTCACGACGCTGTTGGACGGAATCGAGCTCTAGCCGCGGTCGTCGTCGGGCTCGGCGCGCCCGCGCGCCTGCGCCGCCTCGAGCCGGCCGAGGCGCTGACGATCGCGGCGGTGTTGATCGCGCTCCACTTCGAACTCGGCGCTCAGCTTGCGCAGCACGCCCAGCGCGGCGCGATCGACCTCGCGCTCGTGAAAGATGAACGGCCGCAGCAGCCGCAGGACGCTCCTGCGAATGATTCCGGCTACTCCGCCCCGAGCCGAGTTTGCCCCGCTGAGCAGATCGAGCTGCAACGCCTCCTCGAGGCGCTCGAGCTCCCGAGATCCGTTCTGGTCAGTCGCAGGGGGTGCTTCAGAGGCGGCCTGCAGGTGCTCGAGACGAGCCAACGCAACTTGGCCGACGACGACGGGGGCGTAGAGACGCTCGATGTCGCCCCGAGCTCGCTCGGCGCGCCGGTGCGCGTCATCCTGGTCCTCCCACACCTGCCGCATCAGGGCGGCGGCGTGGTTGATATCGGGCTCGGCCCAGCTGCCATGCGATGGATAGACCTGGGAGTCGGGTCCGATCTTGGTGGGCGCCCAGTCGACCAGGTAGCTGTTGAACGGGGTGGTGAAGTCGGTGTTCCCGGAGTAGCCGGTGGTGATCACCGGCGTGCCAAGCGCCATCGCCTCGGCCAGCGGGAGCCCGAAGCCTTCGCTGCGGTGCAGCGACACATAGCAGTCGGCGCGCGAGAGCAGCTCGGCTTTTTGGGCCGGCTCGAGGTATCCGTCGACGAACTCAATGTCAGCTCGTTCCCGAGCCCAGAAATGCAGCTCGTCGGCGGCTGATTCTCGAAACCTTCCGTTGATGGTCTTGATCAGCAGGCGCGGTCCCTCTCCGGGCGAGAAAGCCCGCATGAAAGCCTTGATCAGCCCGAGCGGATTCTTGCGCTCCAGCGTGCTGAAGAAGTCGAGCATGGACAGGAACGTGAAGCGGTCGTCAAACGCGATCTCGAGGCCGGCTGGGGTCGGTTCAGGCATCACGATCGCCGGCGGGACTACCACCACGGGGACTGGCAGGAGGCGGCCGAGATTCTGGGCCATGAAGGTTGAATACACCCACACCTCGTCGACGTAGCCGAACGCCGCTGACCAGCTGGGGGGGAGCACGTCGGTCTCCCAGCCCCACTGTCCGATCGTGGTCCGGCCCCCGAGGATCCCTTCGCCCCTGGTGCGGATCAGCTC
The DNA here is from genome assembly GCA_050696855.1 of Solirubrobacteraceae bacterium. Lineage (GTDB taxonomy): Bacteria > Actinomycetota > Thermoleophilia > Solirubrobacterales > Solirubrobacteraceae > Palsa-465. The sequence goes on from JBOGYN010000221.1 coordinate 15,309, forward strand.
GGCGAGGTGATCGCCGTTCAGGCAGGCGAGGTTGAAGGCCGGCTCGGCGGAGGAACTCAGATCCTGCCAACGGGTCGACCCGTAACGGGCGATCGTCTGCTGGCTGGCCTCGATGGGCAGGTCAGGGGTGATCGCGGTGGTGGTGACCGGTACCCCCGCCGCCAACAGCGCTCTGATGTATAGGCGACCCGCTTCGCCGAGTCCCAGGGTCTCACCCAAGTAGCCGATCACGTTGACTCCGAGCCGCGCTCGGCCGGGTGGACCCGTCTGCCCGGGGGGTGTGGGCAGGAGATCGGGCAGGACCCCACGGCCATTCTGCGACCACCCCCAGTGGACCAGTCGCTCGCCATCGTCCCCTTCGAGATCGGGGAAGGCTTCCTGGAGATCAGGCCGGGAGTCGTAGACAGCAAGCAGGTAGCGATTGACGGAGCTCCGCCCGCCACGCTGATCTGGCTCGCGCATCCAGAACACGAACTCGTCGGCCGGCTCGGCCGACGCGGGGTCACCGAAATACTGGCCCGCCTCCAGCGAGCGCTCCCACAGATCCTTCACGAGTCGATCGACCAGCTGGCCGTTGCCCAGCCGGCTCAGGCTGCCAATCCGGCGGCGGGGCGCGACCCAGCCCGCGTCAAGCAGACGCTCGGCGTACTCACCACACAGCTCTGCCAGGACTGGGTCCGCTACCACGCGCACGCGGGTTGCCTCCTCGCTCAGCCAGTAGGGCCGGTCGGGGCGAAAGCCGGCAAAGCGAACCGTGCGGAGCCGATGCCCGGCGGCTTGGATCTGCTCCTCCTGACGGGTCAGGGGTCGTTCGTGGAGATTCCAGTAGCTGACCTCGCAGCCGGGGTCGGCAACCACTTCCAAACCGGGAAAGCGCGTGGCGGCCAAGTCGAGCCACCGGCCGCCGGCGTTGTCGGGCGCCTCCCGCTGCTCGGACTCCAGCCGGCGCTCTGACCACCACTGCAGGAAGGTCCGGCCGGACTCATTGGCCTGCACCGCCACGAGTCCCGGATCCAGAGAGCCCGCGCTCAGCAGGTCAGCCGAGTCTGGCCGGTACCCATCCTCGGGCAGCAGGTCAACGCGCTTGACGAGCGCGGCACCGGCATCCCGCGCCGCGGTCAGCACGGGCTCGAGCGCATCATAGAGGCAGACGGCAGGATCGAGATAGACGACGGTGTCGGCTTCGTCCAGGCAGTGGGTCAGCAGCTCCGGGATTGACGCGCTCGCCAGCCCGTCGAGGACCTCAAAGGGCTCCTCGTCGCGCAGGGGCACGCCCTTGCTGACTACGGCGGACACGCGCGCCTCCGGGTGGTGGCGGCGTGCCGACGCGGCCATCACGCGTGCCTGAGCGATCGTCAGTGGCGTGGCGATCGTGCAGAACTTCAGCATCGACCCTCGACCGGGCAGCGCTCATCGGGGCACGGCACGGGCCAATCGCAGCACGCCATATCGCCGACAAGCTAGCGCGGGGCGCGGTGCTAGCTTGCACCGACCTTGAACGTCTGCACGATCATCGCCAAGAATTACGTCGCGCAGGCCCGCGTGCTGGCGCGATCCCTGGCTCGGAGTCACCCCGGAAGCCGGCTCTCGACCCTGATCATCGACGACTTCTCGGGTTACATCGATCCCGACCGCGAGCCCTTCGAAATCCTGACCCCGGGTGACATCGGTTGCCAACCCTTCACCGAGATGGCACTGCGCTACTCCGTGCTTGAGCTCTCAACCGCCGTCAAGCCGTGGCTGCTGCGTCATCTGATGGACGAGACCGGCGAACCGGTGACCTATCTCGATCCCGACATCGAGATCCACGGATCGCTGGAACTCCTCGCGCAACTGGCCGACCGCCACGGGGTCGTGCTGACGCCGCACAACACCGCGCCGATTCCCGCCGACGGGCGCACCCCGAGCCAGGTCGACATCATGATCGCGGGCATCTACAACCTGGGCTGCGTGTCCGTCGCCCCGGGGCCCAAGATTCACCAACTTCTGCACTGGTGGGCCGACCGCCTGCAGCGTGACTGCCGAGTGGATCCTGTGTGGGGTTATTTTGTCGACCAGCGCTGGTTCGACCTCGCGCCCGGGTTTCTGTCTGACCTGGCGATCATGCGAGAGCCCGAGTACAACGTCGCCTACTGGAACATCCACGACCGCGTCCTCACCCGCGAGGACGGGCGCTATCTGGTGAACGGGCGACCGCTGGCCTTCTTTCACTTCAGCGGTTTTGATCCCGAGCGTCCGCTCGTCCTCAGCCGCCACCAGGATCGGATCGATGTGGGCGCCCAACCCGTGATCAAGCGGCTGCTGGGGGAATACTCGAGCGCCGTGCTGTCCGAGGGGTACAGCGAGACGCGCAACTGGCCCTACAGTTACGCCGCCCTCGGTGACGGAACCCGGCTGGACAACACCTTGCGCAGTCTGTACGACGACTTCGCCT
>JBOGYN010000222.1:0-11972 GCA_050696855.1 Solirubrobacteraceae bacterium
GACCTGCTCCAGGACGGCGACGGCCGCTGCTGCGGCGCGATCTGCCGCAACCTGCGCGACGGCGAGATGCAGGTGTTCAACGCCAAGTCGGTGATCCTCGCCTCCGGCGGCGCCGGCCAGGCCTACAAGCCCACCACCAACGGGCTGATCGTCACCGGCGACGGCATCTCCCAGGCGTTTCGCATCGGCGCCCGGCTGATGGACATGGAGATGATCCAGTACCACCCGACCACCCTGGCCGGAAATGGGCTGCTGATCACCGAGGGCGCCCGCGGCGAGGGCGCCTGGCTGCTCAACGCCAAGGGCGAGCGTTTCATGGAGAAGTACGCGCCCAACAAGCTCGAGCTTGCCTCCCGGGACGTCGTTTCGCGCGCCGAGCAGACCGAGATCAACGAAGGCAATGGCTTTCCCGACGGCACCGTGGCACTCGACATCACCAAGGTTCCCAAGCGACGCGTGCTCGAGGCCCTGCGCGAGATCGTCAACATCGGGCGCGACTTCGCCGGCGTGGACATCACCCGCGAGCCGATTCACATCCACCCGGGCCAGCACTACATCATGGGCGGGGTCAAGACCGATGTCGACGGCCAGACCACGATCGCCGGTCTCTACGCGGCCGGCGAGGTGGCCTGTGTCTCGGTCCACGGAGGCAACCGCCTGGGCGCCAACTCGCTGCTCGACACGCTGATCTTCGGCCGCCGCTCGGGCGAGCACGCGGCCCAGCGCGCGATGCAGATGCCGATGCCGACCACCCCCGCCACTCGGGTCACCGAGACCGCGTCGTATATCGACGCGATCATCAACCGCTCCGAAGGCGGCCGGCGCGTCTCGGCGATCAAGGACGAGCTCGGCGACGCGATGAACAGGTACGTGGCCGTGTTCCGGGACGCCGACGGCCTGGCCAAGGCCCACGAGGTCGTCCGCCGGCTCAAGGAGGAGGCCCCCAAGGCCACCATCGACGACCGCGGCACGATCTTCAACCAGGACGTGATCGGGGCGATCGAGCTCGGCTACATGCTGGACTGCGCCGAGGCGATCGTGGTTGCCGCCCAAGAGCGCAGGGAGTCACGCGGGGCCCAGTTCCGCACCGATTTCCCCGAACGCAACGACGACGAGTGGCTCAAGCACATCGACGTCGCCGTCAACGGAGCCGACGTTCCCAAGGTCAGCTACTCACCGGTGACAATCACCAAGTGGGAGCCCGAGGAAAGGACCTACTAGGTGCCCCAGTACACATTGAGGATCCGACGGTTCGAGCCCCAGTCTGGGGAGGCTGCGTATTGGGACGAGCACCAGGTCGAGCTCGGGGGCAGCAAGTCCGTCCTCGACGCGATCCTCAAGGTCCGCGACGAGGTCGACGGTTCGGTCGGCATCCGCTGCTCCTGTCAGCAGGCGATCTGCGGATCGTGCGGCGTGCGGATGAACGGGAAGCCCGGCCTGGCCTGCAACACCCACCTCGAGGAGGCCGCGGCTCGCCGGCACGGCACCGGCTGGAACCCTGGCACCGCCGACGAAGCCGGTGGTCGGGATGGAGACCGAGACGGCGAGGGCGGCGCGGTTGGGGCCGGGGTGATCGAGGTCGAGCCGATGGGCAACATGCCCGTCATCCGGGACCTGATCGTCGACATGGATGCGGTGCACTGGAAGAAGATCCAGCGCGTCACCCCGTTCCTCATCAACCAGGAGCCGGTCCCCGAGCGCGAGTACATCGTTCCCCACGACAACATGGTCGACGTCACCCAGTCGATGGCCTGCATCCAGTGTGGTGCCTGCGTCTCTGACTGTCTCTCGATGGAGATCGATCCGCTGTTCATCGGTCCGGCGGCGCTCGCCAAGGCCTACCGCTTCGTCGGCGACCCCCGCGACGCCGAGCACTTCGAGCGGCTCAAAGACCTGTCTGAAGACGAGCACGGGCTCTACGACTGCACCCACTGCTTCAACTGCATCGACGCCTGCCCCAAGGGTGTAGAGCCGATGGGCCAGATCATGCGCCTGCGGCGCAAGGCCGGCACCGATCACGAGATCGTGGACCGCAACAACGGCCACCGGCACGAAGACGCCTTCGTGACCCTGGTGCGCGACTACGGCCTACTCAACGAGGCCGAGCTGCTCCCCCGCAGTTACGGCGGCAATTCGTGGTTTGGCAAGTTTCACCCCGCCGCCGGCAAGGAGCTGCTGTCCTCGCTGTCGACGGTGATCACTGGGGTGATGCGCGGCAAGATGAGCCCGAAGGTCGCGCTCTTCGGCCACAAGTTGGCCTCGGCCGACCTCGCCTCGCTCAAGCGCATCTTCACCACGATCGAGGGACGCCCGAAGCGCGACGAGCTCAATCTGTATGTGAGTGGGGTCGAGGATGAGCCTGAAGCGCCGGCGGAGCCGGCGGGGCCCGCGGACAAGTCGCCCACTTTTCCCGGGCCAGGAGAGGGATCTGAGAACGCCTCGAGCGAAAGTGGAGACCAATGAAGGTTGCCTACTGGCCCGGCTGCGTGAGCCGTGGGTTCACGCCCGAGCTGCATGGATCGATGGCCAAGGTGGCACCCCTGCTCGACCTCGAGCTGATCGAGCTCGACCGGGCGGCGTGCTGTGGGGCCGGCGTTATCGCCGAGCACAACCAGGAGCTCGCTGACACGCTCAACGCCCGCACCTTCGCGCTCGCCCAGCGCACCGACGGCGAGCTGATGATGAACATCTGCTCCACCTGTCAGGGCGCGCAGTCCGAGTGCCAACAGCGGCTGGATGCCAACACCGAATACCGCGAGCGGATCAATCAGAACCTGGCTGATGAAAGCCTTTCCTATGACAAGGACCCCGCCCGCCCGCTGACCAACAAGAACTTCCTCTGGATGCTGGTCGAGGAGATCGGCCTCGACACCGTCAAGGCCAAGGTCACGCGCCCGCTCACCGATCTCAAGGTCGGCCCGTTCTACGGTTGCTACATCGTCCGCCCCGTCGAGCGGCTCGGGGTCGACGAGGAGCACCCCCGGGATCGCTACATGCACATGGTCATCGAGGCGCTGGGCGGGACCGTGATCGACTACGCCGGGGTCTACAAGTGCTGCGGCTTCCCGATCATCACCATGAACAAGGAAGTGTCGCTGAAGATGGCCGGCCGCCACCTCGGAGATGCGATTGACGCTGACGCCGACTGCCTCGTCGTGCCCTGTCCCCTCTGCCATCTCAACCTCGACCTCCAGCAGCCGCTGGCCTCCCAGGCCGTCGGCCGCGAGCTCGGCCTCCCCGTGCTCCACCTGCCGCAGCTGGTCGGGCTCGCCCTCGGGCTGTCGCCCAAGGAGCTCGGGATGAGCAAGCACGTGGTCAAGCCGACCTCGGTCGTCGACTGGTCGAGCTCGGTCGTCGCGGCCGCCTGACCCGCGTCGGCCCGGCTGAGGCGCGGACCGATGCTGCTGGCCCGCGCCGCGCCGGATGACCCCTAATTGCTGCGGGTGAAGGTCATGTTTGGGTAACGAAGACGCGAGGCCGACCGGGCCTCGCGCGCTTCGTTTATCCCTGTTGCCCGTCCCTAGAGTCCCTGAGGACCCGGGGAAGTCTTGGCGCCAATCGTCGTGGTTGCCAGCCAATAATGCGTCCCCTGGCCCGGGTGATCTTTGGGGGATGCGGGTGAGACTGACGCGGTAGAACTCCCTCACCCCGGAAGAAGTAGATTACGGTCGCCTCAACCCGGTAACTACATGACCATCACCGGTCGCCCCATCACCCTGGCTCTAGCCCAGTTCGAGGACATCGTCAGCCGCGGACTGCAATCGCTCGTGGACGAGGAGCCCAGCCTCACCCTGGTGGCCGCCGACGTCCCCCACGAGCGGCTGGCCGTCACCCTCGCCGAGCACTCGCCCGACGTGGCGATCGTCAACTTCGGATCCCTGACCAGCCCAGCCGAGTTGCGCGACCTGCAGATCGCCTATCCGGAGACGCGGCTGCTGGTGCTGGCCAACAACCCGTCGGCGGCCGAATGCCGACAGATGATCGGCTTCGGGGCGACCGCCTGCCTGGCCAAGAACACCGAAGCGCGCGACGTTCGGCACGCGATCTACCTCGCCTCGCGCGGGCTGCACGTGCTCCCGGCCGCCGGCCTGCAGGCCTACGAGCCGTCCGGACCGGCGCCACTGACCGCGCGCGAGGCCGATGTGCTCGAGCTCCTCCAGGGTGGGCACTCAAACGCCGAGATCGCGGCCTCCCTGCACGTCGGGGTGGAGACGGTCCGGACCCACGCGCGCAACATCTACCGCAAGCTCGGGGTCAGCTCCCGGCGCGAGCTGCGCGCACCCGCATAGTCCCGGCGCGCGGGGCGCCCTGGGGCCGGGTCACCAGGGCTGGCCGAAGCGCTCACCGGAGACGAAGTCCTCGACCGGATTGCGCTTCAGCCGCTTGGGCCACGGGTCGGCGCGGTGCCCGACCGAGATGTGGCCGGCCAGCGCGAGCCCAGCGGGGATCGCGAGCAGCTGCTTGACCTCGGCCTCGGCAGGGACGAGCAGGGTGGTGAAGGCGGCGCCCAGGCCTTCGTGGCGCAAGCCGAGCAGGATGTTGTGGACGAACGGGTAGACCGACGCCCCACCGACGATGCTGGGACGGTCGAGCTCGGCGTCGGTGATGGCCAGCGCGTCCAGCGCGACGCAGACGACGAGATGGACCGGGACCTCGTCGAAGCGGTGGGCGAACTCGTCGGCGCCCCGGAGCATCCGCAGGCGACCGGCGGGCAGCCCGCTGGCCTCGCCGGCGTCGAGCGCCGCCCGGCCGCCCGTCTTGACCATGTACGCATCCCAGGGTGCCTCGTAGAGCTCGCGCAGGCGCCGGCGGGTGTCACGCTCGGTCACGACGATCACGCGCCAGCCCTGCCGGTTGCCGCCCGAGGGGGCGAAGCGGGCGCTCTCGAACACACGCTCGAGCACCGCGCGCGACACCGGCTCTTCGGTGTAATAGCGCGTCGACGGGGTGCCGTGCATCACCTCGTAGAGGCGATCGGGCGCCGGGGTTGGGGATGGCTGATCAGCCAACGCGCGATCCGGCGGTCGACGCGGCGGGCGAGCTGGCGCGCTCGGCGACCAGGAGCTCGGCGATCTGGACGGCGTTGGTGGCCGCCCCCTTGCGCAAGTTGTCGCTCACGACCCACATAGCGAGCGCCCGCGGGTGCGACGCGTCGCGACGCAGGCGGCCCACGAACACCTCGTCGCGCCCCTCGGCGGCGAGCGGGGTGGGCACGTCCTCGAGGATCACGCCGGGGGCCTGGGCCAGTAATGCCCGGGCATCCTCCGCGCTGAGCGGCTCGCGCGTCTCGAGGTTGACCGCCTCGGAGTGGCAGATCCGAACCGGGACACGGACGCAGGTGACGGCGACCCCGATCGACTCGTCCTCGAGGATCTTGCGCGTCTCGAACATCATCTTGCGCTCCTCGTCGGTGTGGTCGTCCCCATCGGCAAACGAGCCGGCGGCGCCGATCACGTTGAAGCCGATCGGAGCCGGATAGACCTCGGGCGCGGCCACCTCCGTGCCCTCCAATGAGGCGCGGATCTGACCCTCGAGCTCGGCGATCGCCTTCTGGCCGGTTCCCGACACCGACTGATACGTGGCCACGACCATGCGCTCGATCCCCACCGCGCGGTGAATTGGGGCCAGCGCCACCATCAGCTGCATGGTCGAGCAGTTCGGGTTGGCGATCAGCCCCTGGTGGCCGGCGAGCGCGTGCGGGTTGACCTCGGCCACCACGAGCGGCACCTCGGGATCACGACGAAACGCGGAGGAGTTGTCAATGACCACGGCGCCCTGCTGCACGAAACGCGGCGCCCACTCGCGTGACGTCCCCCCGCCGGCCGAGAACAGGGCGATGTCAAAGCCGCTCAGATCGGCATGGTCGTCGAGCAGTTGTACGGGGCGCCCGTCGATCTCGGTGCCCGCTGACCGGGCGGAGGCAAAGAGGACGAGCTCGTCGGCCGGGAAGTCGCGCTCGCGCAGCAGCGAGAGCATCGTCCGGCCCACCGCGCCGGTTGCGCCAACCACGGCCACGCGGGTCATCGGGGCCCCTGCTCGCGCTCGATGCCGCCCTCGCCGAGGTCGAAGGCCGAGTGCAGCGCCCGGACGGCCTGGGGCACGTGCTCGGCGCGGATCACGCACGAGATCTTGATCGGAGAGGTGGAGATCATCTCGATATTGATGCCCTCGCCGGCCAGGGTCTGAAAGACCTTGGCGGCGACGCCAGGATGCGAGCGCATGCCGGCGCCGACGATCGAGACCTTGCCGATGTCACGATCGGTGTCGACGCGGGCGACACCGAGCTCGGACGAGATCGGCTCGAGCGCCAGCTCGGCGGCCCGGAGATCCTCGGTGCCGATCGTGAACGAGACCTCGGCGTCGCGGCCTTCCTCGAGCGGCTCGTTCTGGATGATCGTGTCCACGTTGCAGTTGGCCTGAGCGAGGGCACCGAAGATCGACGCCGCCGCGCCCGGGCGGTCGGGCACGCCGACCAGGGTGATCCGGGCCTCGTCGGTGGAATGGGTCACGGCGGTGATTAGGGGGTGTTCCATCGTCTCGTCTTCTCCGAGGACAAAGGTACCGGGGCCGGGATCGAAGCTTGACCGGCAGTGCAGGCGCACCGCGTGGGTGCGGGCGTACTCGACCGAGCGCAACTGCAGGACCTTGGCCCCGGAGGCGGCCATCTCGAGCATCTCCTCGAAGCTGACCTGCGGGAGCTTGCGGGCGTTGGGCACGAGCCGGGGATCGGCGCTGAACACCCCGGCCACGTCGGTGTAGATCTCACACACCTCGGCGTCGATCGCGGCGGCGAGCGCCACCGCGGTCGTGTCCGAGCCACCGCGGCCGAGCGTTGTCACGTCACTGCTGGTGGAGACACCCTGAAAGCCGGCCACGAGAACGATCAGGTCCTCGTTGAGGGCGTCGCTGATCCGCTGCGCGCGCACGTCGACGATCCGGGCCTTGGTGTGGGAGGTGTCGGTGACGATTCCGGCCTGGGAGCCGGTGAGCGAGATCGCGCGGTGGCCGAGGTCATTGATGGCCATCGCGCACAGCGCACAGGAGATGCGCTCGCCGGTCGAGAGCAGCATGTCCATCTCGCGCCGGTCGGGGTCGGGAGAGACCTCCTCGGCCATGGCGATCAGCTCGTCGGTGGTCTGGCCGCGGGCGGACAGCACTGCGACGACGCGCTTGCCGGACTCGCGCTGGGAAACGATCCGGCGCGCGGCGCTCTTGATTCGCTCGGCGTCGGCGACGGAGGTACCGCCGAACTTCATGACCACGGTCCCGGGCATAGCGCCGAAGGGTACGGGCAGGCCGGGCTAGGCCGAGCGCCGGCCCGACAGAGCGCGACCCAAAGTAAGCTCGTCGGCGTACTCGAGGTCGGCCCCGACCGGAAGCCCGCTGGCCAGCCGGGTCACCGAGAGCTCAGGGCGGCGCTGGCGCAGCCCCGCGGCGATGTGGAGTGCCGTCGCCTCGCCCGTGGTGGTCGGGTTGGTGGCGATCACTACTTCGCGCACCCCATCGCTCTCGGCGCGCGCGTACAGTGCACCGATCTTGAGGTCCTCGGGGTCGATGCCATCGATCGGCGAGAGGGCCCCGCCGAGCACGTGGTAGCGGCCGGCGAACTCGTGCGTGCGCTCGATCGAGATCACGTCTGAGGGCTCCTCGACGACACAGATCAGCTCGGGATCGCGGCGCTCGTCGGAGCAGATCCGGCAGCGGGGCCCGTCGGCAAGGTTGAAGCACACCTCGCACAGGCCGATCCGCTCCTTGACCTCGCGGATCGCTTCGGCCAGTGCTGCTGCCTCTTCGTCGCTGGCGCGGAGAATGTAGAAAGCGAGCCGCTGCGCGGTGCGACCGCCGACCCCCGGAAGCTTGGAGAGCTCGGTGATCAGGCGTTGAACGGGAGGGGCGTACAAGTGCCTAGAGGCCGGGGAGGCCGAGTCCGCCCAAGCCACCGCCACCCAAGCCGCCGGCAATCCCGCTCATCTTCTCGGCCGCCCGCTCCTGCGCCGCCCGCAGCCCCTCGTTGACAGCCGCGAGAACCATGTCCTGGAGCAGCTCGACATCCTCGGGGTCGACGGCCTCGGGATCGATCTTGATCGCCTTGATGACCAGGTCACCGGTCACCTGGACGGTGACCATGCCGCCGCCGGCCGAGGCGTCGACGACCTCGTCCTTGAGCGCCTCCTGGGCGGCGATCATGTCCTCCTGCATCTTCTGCGCCTGCTGAAGCAGCTGCTGCATATTGGGCTGGGGCATGCCTACTTGGCCTCTTCCTGGTCGGGGTCATCGAGCACTTCCTCGGCGTCGAACTCCTCCACGAAGCGTCGCACCAGCTCCTCGCCGGTGAGCGACGAGGGATCGTCCTCGAGCGCGACCGCGGTGTCGTCGCGGAGCTCGTAGCGAAGCTTCAGCGAAGCGCCGGTCACCGAGCGGACCGCGTCGGCGGCGGCCCGGCGATAGTCGTCCTGCTCGGCCTTGCGCTTGAAGAACGCGCCGCCGCTCGGAAAGGCGAGGGTCAGCGCCCCGCCCTGGAGGGTCACGGGACGCGCGGCCTCGAGGGTGGCGGCGAGCATCGCGTTGGCTCGTCGGACGTAGTCCACCACTGCGGGCCACGAGGCGACCAGTGTGTGGAGCTCGGGCTCGGGTCCGGCCGCGGACGGGGGCGCGTCGGCGGCCTGAGCCGGGACGCTCGGTGGTGCTGGTGCTGGTGCTGGTGCTGGGGCAGCGGGCGGCGGGCGAGCGGGCGCCGCAGACGCGGGCGCGGGGGAAGCCGATGCAGCGGGGGCCTGACGCACAGCCTGCTCGAGGTGCTCGATTCGGGCCAGCAGCGCGGTCGTCGAAGGATCGACCTCGGGGGCCGCGGCCTTGACGAGAACCAGCTCGAGCTGGATCCGCGCCTGGGCGCCGTTGGCGGTCGCCTCGAGGGCTGAGGCGACCAGGTCGAGCAGCCGGATCACGTCGGTCCCGGCGAGGGCCTGGGCTTGGGCCTGGAGACGCTGGTCGCGCTCGGGGGTGATACGTAGCTCCTCGGGCACCTCCTCGAGCACCTGCACGGCCAGCAGCTCGCGGCCGTGGACCTCGAGATCACGCAGGATCTGGCCCGGGTCGCGCCCGGCGGCGGTCAGCGCCCCAGCGGCCCGCAGCGCCCGGGCCGGATCACGCGCGAGGACCGCGTCGATGGCCTCGAAGAGCTGCTCGGCGTCGGCCACCCCGAGCACGGCGAGCACGTCGACGGCGCCGATCTGTTCCTCGCCGGCGTAGGTGAGGAGTTGCTCGAGAGTCCCGAGGGCATCGCGGAAGCTGCCGGTCGCGTGCCGGGCGATCAGGGCCACGGCGCCCGGCTCGATCGCGATCTGCTCCTTGGCCGCCACCCGCCCGACGACGCTCGCCACCTGCTCGACGGTCGGGCGGCCGAAGTCGAAGCGATGACAGCGATCGACGACGGTCGGCAGCACCTTCTGAGCCTCGGTGGTGGCGAGCACGAAGATCGTCTTGGGGGGCGGCTCCTCGAGGGTCTTGAGAAATGCGTTCCAGGCCTGGGAGGACAGCATGTGGGCCTCATCGAGGATGTAGACCTTGTGGCGCCCGGAGACGGGCGCGTAGGCCACCTTCTCCCGCAGGTCGCGGATGTCGTCGACCGAGTTGTTGGAAGCGGCATCCATCTCGATCACGTCCAGCGAGGTCGCACTGGCGATCGAGACGCACGAGTCACAAACCCCGCACGGCTCGATCGTCGGCCCCCGCTCGCAGTTCAGGCAGGCGGCGAGGATCTTGGCGGTACTCGTCTTACCGGTCCCGCGGGAGCCGACGAACAGATAAGCGTGGTGAACCTGACCGCGGCTGATGGCGTTGGAGAGCGTGCGCACGATCTGCTCCTGGCCGACGACGTCGGCGAACGTGCGGGGGCGGTGGCGGCGGTAGAGGGACGGGCCGGTCGACACGGACCACCGAGTCTAGATGGCCGCGCGGCCGCGCTCAGGCCGCCCCCGAGTGTCCCGCCGGACGGCGAAAAAGTGGACCGTGCACCCCCCTTCGTGGCCGTACCCGAGGCGCGATCGCCCTTGGATGCTCCGGTCAAGCCCTCCCACTGCGCCAGCCGGTGACCGCTTAATGCTGCTTCCTTCCGGACCTGACCTGGTTCACGGGCCGACATCGCTGTGGGACCTGACCATCACCGCCTCCAAAGGGTGGCGCTGACCCCGGGCCTCGAGCCCCTAAAAGGGGAATTCAGCCCCGCTAGAGCGGATTGTGGGTTACAGGGCACCGCTAGCACCCCGCCTAGCACGGTCCACGTGAGATCCTAGTGCTTCTGGGGCGCCCGGTATCGTCAGCCCGAATGTCGGTGGGAGTGATCGGGCTAGGTTACGTGGGGCTGCCGCTGGCGGTCGCCTTCGCGGAGGCCGGGGTGCCCGTGGTCGGGGTCGATATCGACGACGCCAAGGTGGCGGCGATCGCCGCGGGTGATTCCTACATCGAGGACGTCACCTCGGCACGCCTGCGCGCGGCGAGCCAGCACCTGGAGGCGACAACCGACCTCGCGCGTGTAACCGACGCGGACGCGGTCCTGATCTGCGTCCCGACCCCGCTGACCCCCAACCGCGAGCCCGACCTGGAGCCGCTGCTGTCAGCCGGCCGAGCGCTGGCCGATGTGATCCGGGCCGGGCAGCTCGTCGTGCTCGAATCGACCACCTATCCGGGGACGACCAGAGAGCAGCTCGTGCCGTTGCTCGAGGGCGCTGGCCTTCGGGTCGGCGAGGATGTCAACGTGGCCTTCTCGCCGGAACGCGTCGATCCGGGGCGCACCGACTTCACCCTGCGCAACACGCCCAAGCTGGTCGGCGGGATGACCGAGGCGTGTACCGAGCGCGCGGTCGAGCTCTATTGCGCAATCTGTGACCACGTGATCGCGGTCTCCACGCCCGAGGTGGCCGAGCTGTCCAAGCTGCTTGAGAACATCTTCCGCTCGGTCAACATCGCGCTGGTCAACGAGCTGGCGATGCTCGCCGACCGGATGGAGATCGACATCTGGGAGGTGATCGAGTCCGCGGCGACCAAGCCCTATGGATTCATGCGCTTTGACCCCGGACCAGGGATGGGTGGGCACTGCCTGCCGGTGGACCCCTTCTATCTCGCCTGGCGGGCGCGGGAATTTCATATGTCCACCGAGTTCATCGAGCTGGCCGGGAAGATCAACCAGCAGATGCCGCTCTACTGCGTGGAGCGGATCAGCCGGGCCCTCAATGACGCGGAGAAGCCGGTCAAGAACTCGCGGGTCGCGGTGCTGGGCGTCAGCTACAAGGGCGGCGTGGGCGACACGCGTGAATCGCCGGCACTGCGGATCCTCGAGGTCCTGTCCGAGCGCGGGGCAATCCTCTCCTACCACGACGATTTCGTGCCGGTCCTGCCCGAGTTCGGACTCGAGAACTCGCCCCTGGAGGAGATCCTGGACGCCGACGCGATCGTCCTCGTGACGGCCCACCCCGGCCTGGACTACGGCGCGATCGTCAAATCGGCCCAGCTGTTCATCGATCTGCGGGGCCGCACCCGGCGCGTGCAGGCCGACGATCTCGTCCGGCTCTGAGCCGTCAAGGCCCGCCGATGGGCCGTCCTGCCCTTCTGAAGTGCCCGGACCCGAGCTTGTACGCTTGAGCCGCCGGAACACCCGGGCGCGTAGCTCAGTGGGAGAGCGCTCGCTTCACACGCGAGAGGTCGCTGGTTCGAAACCAGCCGTGCCCATCCCGATTTGCAGGGATTTCGTAGCGGTCGCCTCCCTACCCGCCTTCTCGGCTGGCGCTGCGTGGCCCAGGGCGTGGCCCAGGAGCTCACGGTCAGGGACGCGAACATGGCACTAAGTCCGGCCAAAGGGCTACGTTCGGCGCGGTTAGTGCCACGTTCATCCCCCCGCTGCGATGCACAGGTTCAGGACCCTCGACCGACAGATCGCGACACGGTCAAGAGCCTCACCGGACGCAAGCCCTGATCGG
>JBOGYN010000223.1:0-23754 GCA_050696855.1 Solirubrobacteraceae bacterium
TATCGGGCGGGCACCGCGAATCGGGGGCACACAGTCCAAAGGCCCGCGCAAACGGGCCGATTACGACAGCCCCCGGCCAATCAGCAGGGGCTCGTCGCCGGCCCGATAGCCAAGGCGACAACCACCCGAAAGCGCTTGGGGCCAGCGGCGCCCGACGGCGCTGGGGCCAGCGGTGCGCGAAGGCGCCGGGGCCGGGTGCCTTAGCGGCCGAGGAGGTTCTTCTTGCGCTTGCGGCGCCCGAAGGTGAGGGCGCCGATGGCGGCGATGCCTCCGCCGAGCACGAAGCCAGCCACGCCGGCTCCAACCAGGACCTGGGGCTCATAGTGGCGCAGTTGCGAGCGCCAGTCGGTCAGCCGCACCACCTCGACCCGGAGCTTCTCGACTGCCGTGCCGAGCTCGTGGCGGTTCTGCTCGATCGAAGCGCGGATCTCCTCCGGGCTGCGGGTGGCCATCAGTTACCCCCGCTCGGCTTGACCGTGGCGCCGATCTTCTTGGCTTCTTCGATGGCCAGCTTCGGGGTCGGCGCGCCGACCTTCAGCTTGCGCCACGCGAACATGAAGGCGCCCCCCGTTGCCACCAGGAGAACGGCGAGGACGATCGCAAACCCGACCCAGATGTCGCCGGCCCCGCTGACCAGGATCGCGTCAATGACCCACGCGATCGTCAGCAGCAGGAAGACGATCGCGAAGACGCCGAACACCGCGCCCACCGCCACCGCCACGGCCCCCCGGCCCAGGCTCGAGACCTTCTGGGTCACCTCAACCCTGGCGAGCTCGATCTCCTCGCGAACCAGGACGGACACGCGCTCGCTGACCTCGGTCAGCGTGGCGGCGATGTTTTCGTTCTCAGCGGGCAACGCGCTTGAGGATCAGAGCAAGGACGAGTCCGCCTGCGAACGCCGCGCCCACGGCGATCTCCGGCCGGTCAGACGCGGCCGAGGCCGCCGAGGAAGACGAATTGGGTGTGGCGTCGGCGGCCGGCGGCGTCCACGCCGGAGCCGGGGGCACGGAAGTTGGCTCGACCGGCGCCACCGCCGCCGGCTCGTCGGCCGGGGCGTCGCGCTGCAGCGGGGAGTTCTCGGGGGACTCGCTCACTCGGGCGGCTCTTCCCCGAACAGGCGCATCCAAATCACGGCGGCGAGTCGGGTGGTGGCTACGCTTGCGACTGCGCCGATCCCGGCCAATAGGCCAGACCACATGAGGCGTTTGACTAGCGGGCTCTCGGACATCGGGGGCATTCAATCAGACTTTGTGCCGCCCACCCGCGCTAACGCTCGAGACCCCGGCAGATCGTGTCGACGATCAGCGTCTTGGCCTGGTCGAATTCCGAGTCGCCGACCTCGACGCTGTCAAAGATCCATCCCGTGAGTACCTGCTCGACGCAGCCGTAGAAGGCCTGGGCGGCAAACTCGGGTGTGATCTCGGGCCGGAACACGCCCTCGGCCTGGGCGGCTGAGACGATCGCCGCGATCCCGGCGTAGGCCTCACGGATCTTGACCAGGTGCGTGAGCCCGAACGTGTTGGCGGCCCGGGTCACCTCGACGATGATCACCTTCATCAACTCCGGGTCATGGCGATAGGAGTCGATGATGAAGGCGGCGATCGTGTGCAGCTTCTCGCGCGGCGCGTGCGCCGAGGCGTCGGCCTCGGCGATCGCGGCGAGCATCACGTCCCAGCGTTCGAGGAACAGCGTGTCGAGGATCTGCTCCTTGGAGGAGAAGTAGTGGTAGACCAGCCCGTAGGCGACGCCCGCCTGGTCGGCGATATCCGACACGCGGCAGGTGTGAAAGCCCTGTCGGGCGAACACCCGCACGGCGGCATCGAGGATCACCCGGCGTTTTTCGGTGGCGGCGGTGGTCACGCGAGCTCCTGGCCATAGAGGTCGGGTCGCCGGTGGGTCAAGGCCGGGATCTGGCTTCGGACCTCGTCGATGCGGTCGAGATCGAGCTCGGCCACGATCGCCGTCTCTGAGTCGGGCGCACCGGCCAGGACCAGGCCCCAGGGGTCGACGATCAGCGACCGGCCACCGGTGCGAAACCCTCCCGGATGCGAGCCGACCTGGTTGGGCGCGATCACAAAGCACTGGTTCTCGATCGCCCGCGCTCGAATCAGCAGCTCCCAGTGGTCGCGCGTGGTGGCGAGGGTGAAGGCGGCGGGAACGACGATCACCCGCGCGCCGCGGATTGCCAGGGCCCGGTACAGCTCGGGAAAGCGAAGGTCGTAACAGATGCTGAGGCCGAGCTTGGTGCCGTCGTGGAGCTCGGAGACAACGACCTCATCCCCCGGCGCCTCGGACTCAGACTCGGCGTAGCGGACCCCGTCGACCTCGACGTCGAACAGATGGATCTTGCGGTACACGGCCGCGATCTCGCCGTCGGGCCTGACGTGCACGCTGGTGTTGGCGCCGCGGGCCTCGCCGGGCACGCGCTCAGAAATCGAGCCGGCCACCACATCGATCCCGAGCTCGGCCGCGGTGGCGCGGGCCCAGCTGATCGCGGGTCCGTCCAGGGTCTGCGCCCCGGCTTGGAGGTGCTCGCGGGTGCCGAGCACGCTCCATTTCTCGGGGAGCACGACCAGCTGAGCCCCCTGGCCCACGGCCTCGCGCACAAGCCGATCCGCCTGCGCGAGGTTGCGAGCCGTATCGTCGCTCGCGTTGAGTTGAATCGCGCCTACGCGCAAGATTCGGGGTGGTTGGGTTCCAATATGGGTTTCGATTGACTGGTCAGTCAGGGTTGCAGGTTACTAGCCCCAGTTACGCCCTGAGCCATCGCGGTCGCTTCGGCTCCCCGCGACCCGAGCGTCTCGCGGCGCTCGCCCTGCCGCCCGGACCGATGCCGTCCCACGCCGGTCGGCGCCCGATCAAGGCGTGGCGCTATGTCGGCGTGTTCGGCCCGGAGCTGATGCTGTGCGTGGCCGCGGTCCGCATCGGTCCGGTGCGGCAGTGCTTCTGGGCGGTCTGGGACCGTGAGGCCGGGCGCCTGCACGAGCGCACGCGGCTGGGCGCCGGCCGGGTATCGCTGACGCCCGGGCGCGTACAGGTCGCCGACGACCCGGTCGTGATCGAGCTCGAGCTGGCCGAGGAAGCGGGCATCGAGACGGTCTGTCCCAGCGGGAGCTCGTACGCCTGGACGCGCAAGCAGGGCGGGATTCGCGCCCGGGGCAGCGTAACCATCGAGGGCCGGGCTCGCGCGCTCGACGCCCGGGCCGTGGTCGATGACACCGCCGCTTATTACGCGCGCCACACGCAGTGGCGCTGGAGCGCCGGGGTTGGCGTGGCCGGGGACGGCCGCGAGCTGGCCTGGAACCTCGTCGCCGGGGTCAACGACCCGCCGGCCGACAGCGAGCGGACGCTCTGGATCGACGGTCAGCCGATCGAAGTCGAGCCGGTGCGTTTCAGCGCCGACCTGAGCTCAGTCGGGGGGTTGCGCTTTGCCGCCGAGGCCACCCGGGAACGCCACGAGAACCGGCTGCTCGTGCGCAGCCGCTATCGCCAGCCGTTCGGGCGCTTCAGCGGGGAGCCGATCCCGGGTGTGGAGCTGGCCGAGGGCTTCGGCGTGATGGAAGACCACGACGTGTGGTGGTAGCGCCGGTCAGTGCGCCATCGCCGCGAGACCGCGCACCAGCACCTCGAGGCCGAACTCGAAGCGCTCGTCCCCGTCGCCGGCGGTCAGCGGGCCGGCCAATTGCACCATGTTGGGGAAGCGGTCGGGGGGGAGCCCGGCGAAGTAGGCGCGCATCGAGGCCACGAACTCGTGCATCTCCTCGATTGAGCTGGTCTCCCGGGCGTAGATGCTCTCCTCGTAGGCGGTCGCCATCGTGTACATAGGGAGCAGGTCACAGGCGTAGGCGATGACCTGATCCGGCAGCCCGCCGGCCCGCAGCACGGCGATCATCTGCTCGCTGCCCCGGAGCGCGTTCTCGCCCATCGGAATCCGGGCAAAGGATGCCCGCGCCAAGTCCCCGTGACGACTGAACATCGCGCGGATCGCCCGCAGCCCCTCCTTGACCTGCTCCTGCCAGCGCTCGGGATCGGGCTCGACGCGGAAGTCGACTTCGCCGATCACCCGCTCGATCACGAGCTCGAGCAGATCCTCCTTGCTCGAGACGTGGGCGTAGAGCGAGGCCGCCCCTGTCCCCAGGGCGTGGGCGACGGTACGCATCGTCATCGCGTCGAGGCCCTCGCGATCGACGATGTCCAGCGCGGCGGCCACGATCGCCTCGCGGGTCAGCGCTCGGGGCCGCGGCTCACGGCGGCGGCCGGCGGCCTCACGCGAGGGCAGCCGGGGGGCGGGCGGAAGGTCGTCGGTGCTCACTGGCAGCGAGCCTACTTGACAGGAACGGCGTTCGTCTGGAACACTGTTCGCGATTTTGGAACTTTGTTCGCGATTGCTGTTCGTGAAGGAGGAACGTCGATGCCCGTCCCCCACCCCAAACGCTGGCTGATCCTGTTCGTGATCCTGGCCGCCGAGTGCATGGATCTGCTCGACGGGACCGTGGTCAATGTCGCCGCGCCCACTATCCACCACGATCTCCGCGCCTCCTCGACGGCTCTGCAGTGGATTGTCGGCGGCTACGCCTTGGCCCTCGCGGTCGGACTCCTCACGGGGGGCCGGCTCGGTGACCTGTTTGGCCGGCGACGGCTGTTCCTGCTCGGCGCGGTCGGCTTCACGGCCGCCTCGACGGTGTGCGGCTTTGCCCCCTCCACCGGCATCCTGATCGGCGCCCGGCTCGTGCAGGGGCTGGCCGGAGCGCTGATGATCCCCCAGGGGCTCGGTGTCCTGCGCGAGGTGTTCCCAGCTGAGGAGCTGCCCAAGGCGTTCGGGCTGTTCGGACCGGTGATGGGCTCGGCGGCGATGATCGGCCCGATCCTGGGCGGCGGCCTGATCGCGCTGGACCTGTTCGGATCGGGCTGGCGCATGGTCTTCCTGATCAATCTGCCGGTCGGAGTGCTCGCCGTGCTCGGCGCGGCCCGGTTGCTGCCGCGCTCCCAGGGCCGGCACGCTCAGCGGCTGGATTTCGGCGGTGCCGTGCTGGCCGGGGTGGGGGCGCTGGCCATCGTCTACCCGCTGATCCAGGGACGCCAGCTCGGCTGGCCGGCCTGGACCTACGCCTCGATCGCGGCCGGACTGGCCCTGTTCGTCGCCTTGCACCTGCACCTGCGCCGGCGCCGGCGGACGGGCCGTGACCCGCTCGTCGAGCCGAGCATCTTCGCCCACCGCGGCTACTCGGCCGGGGCGCTGGTGCTGCTGCTCTATTTCGGCGGCATGGTCGGCTCGATGCTGACGCTCACGCTCTTCCTCCAGCTCGGCGAGGGCTTCAGCGCCATCCACGCCGGTCTCACGCTGGCGCCGTTTGCACTCGGGACCGCGGTCACGGCGCCGTTCGCCGGACAGCGGATGACCAGCGGCTCGGGGCGCGCACTGATCCAGGCGGGGGGAGCAGTCTCACTGGTCGGCTATGTGGCCATAGCGCTGATCCTCGCCTCGACGGGTCACGTGTCGACCTGGGGCCTGCTCGCGCCGCTGGTGGTGATTGGGATGGGCATGGGGCTGTTCGTGGTGCCGGTCTTCGACACGATCATTGCCGCGGTCACCGACGCCGAGACGGGCTCGGCCTCGGGGGTCCTCAACGCCATCCAGCAGCTGGGCGCCGCGATTGGCGTGGCGGTGCTGGGGACGGTCTTCTTCAGCACGCTCGCCCACTCGGGCTTCGCGACGGCCCTGCGCGACTCGATCTGGTGGCAGGTGGCGGTGCTCGGGCTGATGCTGGCCGTCTCGCCCCTGCTCCCGCGCGCGGCTCGGCCGCCGGAGGCGGCGAGCGGCGAGGAGTCGCCGGCCCAGCGAGCTGATGTGCTGGCGGCGTGAGGGGCGACGCGCTAATCCGGGCGGCCGTGCTGGCGACGCAGCTCGGCCAGCAGGAGCTTTGAGTGCATGGCCCCGATCAGCTCGCGCAGCGGCTCCACTCCCGACGCGATGATCTCGACCGCCCGGTCGACCTCCACCTCCCCCGCGAGGCGGGCGAGCAGGACGGCCACCTCCTCCTGCACGAGCGGCCCCATCGCCTCCCGGTAGCGCAGGGTGTCATAGACCGTGAAGCCGATCGCCTCCTCATAGCCCCCGGCCCGAAAGCGCGAGATCGCCTCGATGATGGCCACGTCGTCGGCGTCATAGCCGCGTGAGTTGGGGGTCAGAACCTCGATCTCCTCCAGCCGGGCGAGCACGTTGCGGGGGAGGTCATAGGTGTCGTGCACGGTGCGGCGCGAGACCCGCGCCGCCTCGCCGGCCTCGACCGCCCGCTCGAGGATGCGGTCCTCGAGCTCGATCAACCGGGCGGCGCGTTCGGGGTCATCGGCCATGACGTCGCGGATCACCCGCAGGGGCATGAAGCGCTCCTCTTGCAGGCGCTTGATGAGCCGGATCCGCTCGACGAAGCCCTGGGGGTAATAGGCCATGTTGCGGCTCGTGCGCAGTACGTCATCCTCGGTCCCGAGCAGGCCCACCCGGAGATAGTGCTTGATCGTCCCGGCGCTTACGCCCGAGCGCTCGGCCAGCTCGGACATCTTCAGCCCGGGCCCGGGGGCGCTAGCTGAGGAACGAGCCACGGACGGCCTCGGCGGAGCCCGCGATCGCGCCTGCTTCGTGCAGCGCGGCGATTTCGGCCTCGCTGAAGCCGGCGGCGGCCAGGACCTGATCGGTGTGCTCGCCGAGCTCGGGGCCGGGAGCGCGACCGGTGTCGGCAGGCGTGCGGCTGAGCTTGATCGGCACCCCGAGCTGGCGGACCGGCTCGGACACGCCGGGCTGGTCGATCGCCACCACCATCTCGCGTGCTCGCACGAGTTCGGAGTCGAGCACCTCGTCGAGGTCGAGGATCGGCTCCAGGCAGCAGTCGTGCGCCGAGGCGAAGGCCCGCCATTGCTCGCGGGTGCGCTCGCGGAAGATCGCGCTGACGTCCGCGTGGGCTTGTGAGCCCGGGGGCTCGAACTGGCTCGGCACGAGGTCTGGGCGCTCCACCCCCTCGCACCACGCCGACCAGAACTTCGGCTCCAGGGCGCCGAGCGACACGTAACCGTCGGCGCACGCGTACGGCCGGTAACAGACGAAGCGTCCGGCCAGCGGCAGCTCGCCGCGCCGCGCCCCGCGGCCGGTGGCGAAGGCCTCGGCGGCCACCATGCCCAGCCACGACAGGGCCCCGTCGAACATCGAGCAGTCGACGAGCTGGCCCTGACCCGAGCGTTCACGCTCGCGCAGCGCCATCAGGATCCCGACCGCGGCCATCAGCGAGCCGCCGCCGATGTCGGCGATCTGGGCCGCCGCCTGCACCGGTGGCCCGTCGGGGTCGCCGGTCAGGCCGAGGATCCCGTTCAGGCCCAGATAGTTGAGGTCGTGGCCGGAGCGGTTGCGGTTGGGACCGTCCTGGCCGTAGCCGCTGATCGCGCAGTAGACCAGTCCGGGATTGACCTCGCGCAGACGCTCGTAGCCGACCCCGAGCCGCTCGAGCACGCCGGGACGGAAGGACTCGATGAGCACGTCGGCGTCGGTGACCAACCTCAGCAGGACCTCCTGGCCCTGCTCAGCCTTGAGGTTGACGCGGACCGAGCGCTTCCCCCGGTTCAGCGCCAAAAAGAGGGCGCTCTGGGCGGTCTCGGCGGCGCCTTCGTAGTACGGCGGAGACCAGCGGACGTAGTCACCCATGCCGGTGTCCTCGACCTTGATCACGTCGGCCCCGAAGTCGGCCAGCAACAGCGAGCAGAAGGGACCCGGCAGCAATCGGGAGAGGTCGAGAACGGTGAGACCGTCGAGGGGCAGCTCGCTCATTACGCGGTCGCCTGCTCGCGCGCGGCCTCGATGCCCAGGAGTGCCCGGGCCTCCTGCACGGTGGCCGGCCGCCGCCCGCAGTCGTGCACGAGCTGCCGCGCTTTGGCGATCAGGTCCCCGTTGGAGCGCGCCATCTCGCCGTCCGGGAGATAGAAGTTGTCCTCGAGACCGACCCGCACGGAGCCGCCCAGGGTCAGCGCGGCGGCGACCAGCATCCACTGCTCGCGCCCGATCCCGATCACCCCCCAGTGATGCCCGACACTGTGATTCTCGGCACCACCTTGTGTGGTCGGCATGTTGTCGGCCATCGCCGCCAGGTTGCGGGCACTGGCCGGCACCCCACCGGTCACGCCCATCACGAAGTCGGCGTGCAGGGGCGCCTCGAGCAGGCCCATGTCGACCAGCGGGGTCAGCGAACCCACATGCCCGAGATCGAAGCACTCGTGCTCGGGCTTGATGCCCAGCCGGCGCATCTCCTGGAGCAGCTCGATGATCTCGTCAAACGGGTTGGTGAAGACGAACTTGAAGACGAAGTTCTTGCGCGAGCGCGAGTACTTGGCATAGTTCAGGGAACCCATGTTCAGCGCCGCGACCTCGGGGCGGCAGGCCTCCAGGTAGGCGATGCGTTTCTCCACCGACACCCCCACCGTCCCGGTGGAGAAGTTGATGATCGCGGCCTCCCCCACTTCGGCGACGATCGCCTGCTTGATGGCCGAGAAGTCCTCGATCTCGTAGCTCGGCTTGCCGTCCGGGCTGCGGGCGTGGATGTGGATGTGGACTCCGCCCTCGTCGACGATCCGACGTGCCTCGCCGGCGTATTCCTCGGGCGTGTAGGGGATCGCGGGGCACTGCTCCCGGTTGGCGATTGCCCCCGAGATCGCGCAGGTGATGATCGCGGGATCCTCGACGCTCATACCGGAACCACGCCCGACTTCTTCCACGGCCGCTGCACCTTCTTGCCGGCGGCCATCTCCAGCCCCCGGCAGATCGTGACCCGCGTCTCGCGGGGATCGATTACGTCGTCGATCATGTCGTTGCCCGCCGCGACGTAGACGTCGATGATCTTGCGGAAGTTCTCGATCAGCTGCCGCTTGGTGGCGGCCGGATCATCAGACTGCTCCACCTGCTTGCGAAAGATGATCTCGACCGCCCCCTCGGCCCCCATCACGCTGATCTCGGCCGACGGCCAGGCGACGATCAGGTCCGGCTCATAGGCGCGGCCGCACATGACGTAATAGCCGGCCCCGTAGGCCTTGCGCAGCACGACCGTGATCTTGGGCACGGTCGCATTGGCGGTGGCGTAGAGCATCTTGGCCCCGTGGCGGATGATCCCCGCCTGCTCGACCTTGGTCCCGACCATGAAGCCGGGCACGTCCATCAGGTAGATGAGCGGGATGCCATAGGCGTTGCACAGGTTGATGAAGCGGGCGGCCTTGTCGGCGGAATCGTTGTCGAGGATCCCGCCGAGCTGCTTGGGCTGGTTGGCGACAATCCCGGCCGGGCGCCCCCCGAAGCGCGCCAAGCAGGTGATGATCGTCTTGGCGAACTGGGGCTTGAGGTCGAAGTAGCGGCCGTCATCGACGATCCGCCGGATCACCTCGTACATGTCATAGGGCTTGCGGTTGGACTCGGGGAGCGCGTCGAGGAGCTCCTCATCGCCGCGGTCGATTGGATCCTCGGTAGGCAGGATCGGCGGGGACTGCTCGCAGTTGTCTCCAAAGAAACTCAGGTATTCCTTGATCGCCTCGATGCACTCGGGGTCGTCGGCGACCTCGAGGTCGCCCACCCCGGACTTGCGGCAGTGCACGCGCGAGCCCCCGAGCTCCTCCTGGGTGACGTCCTCGCCGACCGCGGCCCGGACGAGATGGGGACCCGCCAAGGCCATCGAACCCCTTCCGCGAACCATGGGCACAAAGTCGGCCAGCCCCGGAATGTAGGCGGTGCCGGCCGCGCATGGTCCCATCAGAGCGGCCACCTGCGGGATCACGCCCGAGTTGATCACCTCCTCGCGGAACAGGTGGCCGCTGCCCGCGAACAGCGAGCCAACGGCCTCCTGGATCCGCGCCCCGGCCGAGTCCAGCAGCCAGACGAGCGGAATCCGCTTGCTCAGCGCGAGCTCGCGCAACCGCGTGACCTTGAGCTCACCGGTCATCCCCATCGAGCCCGCCATGACCGTGAAGTCGTAGGCGGCCACCGCGACCAGGCGCCCGTTGACCTTGCCGTAGCCGGTGATGACGCCGTCGGCCGGCGCCTCCTTGCCCTCCATCGCGCGCTGGGAGAAGTGCGGACGGCCGTGGATCCCGAGCTCCACGAAGGTGGCCTCATCGATGAGCAGAGCGAGACGCTCGCGCGCGGTGAGCTTGTCGCGCTCGTGTTGCGCGGCGATCTTCTCCTCGCCACCACCCAACTGAATCTGCGCCCGACGCGCGCGCAGGTCCTCGACGAGCGGGCGCAGGAGGCTGGTGGGAGTGGCGCTGGTGGCGTCGGTGGCCATGGACGGGAGGCCTCGTCGAAAGTGAGACGTTCTACTGCTCACTCTGTCATGTCGGCCGGTCGCGCGTCAATCGCCGTGCCACGGCGGGCGGTGAGCGGCCGCTCCCACGTGGTTGCCTGGACGGTTCGCGCCCAGTATCGTCGCTGCGGCGTCGTGCTCGGTGCGATCACCGAGGTCCAGTGCGGCGCGGCCCTCCGGGCCCAGACCTCGCGCCCGGCGGGTTTCAGGAATCGGACCAATCACAGGAGCGACAACCACCATGCCCCAGCCTGACCGCCGTCCGTTTTGGACGGACTGCCTCGCGCCGTACGCGCACCCCAGCTGGGGGGCAGGCCTCACCGACCTCGCCACCTCGGTGGTCCCGTACTTGGCCCTCTGCGTCCTCATGTATCTCCTGCTGCCCGTTTCGCCGCTGCTGACGCTGGCTCTGGCGATCCCCGCCGGCGGCTTCCTGGTCCGCACCTTCTGCGTCTTTCACGACTGCTCGCACGGCTCGCTGCTGCCCTCGCGGCGCGCCAACGCCTACGTCGGAGCCCTCGCCGGGCTGCTCGTCCTCGCCCCCTTCCGCCGCTGGCGCCACGACCACGCCGTCCATCACGCCAGCTCAGGCGACCTCGACCGCCGCGGCGTGGGCGATCTGCCGACCCTGACGGTGAACGAGTACAACGCCCGCCCGTGGCGCAGCCGGCTCGCCTACCGGCTGTTTCGCAACCCGCTGGTCATGTTCGGCCTCGGTCCCGTGTTCGCGATGATGATCGGGCCGCGGATTGCCACCCGAGCCCAGCGCCCCCGCATGCGCCACAGCGTGCTCGGTACCGATCTGGCCCTGTTCGTGGTCATCGGCGTGGCCGGCCTGCTGATGGGCTGGACGAACTTCCTGCTCGTCTGGGCACCCGCCGCGCTGCTGGCCGGATCGATCGGCATCTGGCTGTTCTACGTGCAGCACCAGTTCGAGGATGCCTACTGGGAGCGGGGCGATGACTGGACCTATGGCGAGGCCGCCCTGCGCGGCAGCTCGTACCTCAAGCTTCCCAAGGTGCTGCAGTTCTTCACCGGCAACATCGGGCTGCATCACGTCCATCACCTCAACGCCAAGATCCCCAACTACAACCTGCAGCGCGCCCACGACGCCAACCCGATCTTCGCCGACGTGCCGACGCTGACATTGGCGGACGGCCTGCGGGCGGTGCGACTCAAACTCTGGGACGAGAGCACCCAGCGCCTGGTCGGGTTCTCGGCGGCCCGCCGCGTGCGGCTCGTTACGGCCTAGCGCCCCTTCCACTCCGGCTCGCGCTTCTCAAAGAAGGCCCGGACACCCTCCTGGATGTCCTCGGTCGAGAACGCGACCGTGAGCTGAGCGCGCAGGTAGTCGACCGCGTCGGCGTAGGCCATGTCCTGCTGGCGAAACATCGCGTCCTTGCCGAGCTTCATCAGCGCCGGTGATTTGGCCGCCAGCTTCTGTGCCCACGCGTCGACGGCCGCCTCGAACTCGTCGGCCGCCACCACCCGATTGACGATCCCGATCCGCTCCGCTTCGGCGGCCGAGATCTGCTCGCCGAGCAGCATCAGCTCGGCGGTCTTCTTGCGCCCGACGTTGCGGTAGATCAGGGCCATGATCATGAACGGAAACAGCCCCACGTTGATCTCGGGGGTCCCGAAGCGAGCCCCCTCCTTGGCCACGATCAGGTCGCAGGCCAGGGCCAGGCCGAGCGCGCCGGCCAGGACGTGTCCGTTGGCGGCGCAGATCGACGGCTTGCCGAGCTCACCGAGCATGCGGAACACGCGCGGGAAGCGCTCGGTGGCGAAGTGCTTGTGGACGAGCGCGAGATCGGCGGCGAAGCCGGTCAGGTTGCCTCCGCTGGAGAAGACCCTTTCGTGCGTGGAGGTGAGCACGACGACCTTGACCGCGGAGTCGTCGCCGGCCTCCTGAAGCGCAGCGATGAGCTCGGTGAGCAGCTCATCGGAGAGGGCGTTGCGGGTCTCAGGCTGGTCCAGCGCGATCGTCGCCACCCCGGTCGGCGCGACTTGGTAGCGAATCGTGGCGTAGGTCATGGGCGGGCATGATGGCGCACGGCGGCGTCGCGCGCCGGGCGCTGAGTAGAAAGTAGGAAGCTCTACTGTTTACTTTTTGGGGAGCGGCCGCTAGCGTCCCCGCCGTCGATCTGAAACCCAGGAGGAGACCGTCCATGGCCACCGCCGACGTCGTCAAGCCCGACTTCGCCACCGAGCGCAAGCACTTCATCTTCACCGACGAGCATCAGCAGCTACGCGAGTCGATCCGCCGCTTCGTGATCAAGGAGCTCCAGCCCCACGCCGACGAGTGGGAGGAGAAGACCTTCCCCGATTGGGTGTTTGAACGGATGGGCGAGCTCGGGTTCCTGGGCCTGGACAAGCCCGAGGAGTACGGCGGCCAGGGCGGCGACTACTACACGAGCCTGGTGCTGGCCGAGGAGATCGCCCACGCCCACTGCGGTGGGTTGGCGATGGGCCTCGCTGTGCAGACCGACATGGCGATGCCGCCGATCCTCGCCTTCGGGACCGAGGAGCAGAAGCAGCAGTGGGCCGCGCCGGCCATCAAGGGCACCAAGATCCTCTGCATCGGCATCACCGAGCCCGACGCGGGATCCGACGTGGCCGGGATCAAGACTCGTGCGGTGCGCGACGAAGCGACCGGAGACTACGTCATCAACGGCTCCAAGACCTACATCACCAACGGTCATCGGGCGCACGCGATCGTGCTCGTGACCAAAACCGATCCGGACGCGGGGTACGACGGTTTCACCCTGTTCCTGGTGGGAATGGACACCCCTGGCGTGATCCGCGAGAAGCGGCTCAAGAAGCTCGGTATGCACGCCTCCGACACCGCCCTGCTGGCCTTCCAGGACGTGCGCGTCCCGGCGTCAGCGGTCCTCGGCCAGGTCGGCAAGGGCTTCTACCACATCATGTGGGAGCTCCAGGGCGAGCGACTGATCGGCGCCGCCGGCGCCGTGGCCGGAGCTCAGCACGTCTTTGACCGCACCCTGGTGTACGCCAAGGAGCGCAAGGCGTTCGGGCGCTCGATCGGCCATTTCCAGGTCATACGTCACAAGTTCGCCGACATGGCGACCAAGATCGAGACCGCCCGGCAGATGGTCTACACGACCGCTTGGCGCTTTCAGAACGGCGAATACCCGGTCCGAGAGATCACGATGGCCAAGCTCTACGCCTCGCGGATCGCCGTCGAAGTTGCCGATGAGTGCATCCAGATCCACGGCGGCGCCGGATACATGCAGGAGTACGGGATCGAGCGCTCGTGGCGTGATCTGCGCCTGAACCGGATCGGCGCCGGGACCGATGAGATCATGCTCGACGTGATCGGGCGCTCCTACGGTCTCTAGGCCGACGACTCAACCCGGGCGAGACCTCGAGACGACCCGGCGGCGGGCGCGACCTAGAAGTCCCCGGCCCCGGGCGGCCCGGTCATCGGGCGCCGCACCCGTCGTCCAGTTGCGCAACGCCAGGCCGCCGTCGACGCGCACGTTGGCACCGGTGACGTAGCCCGACCATCGGTCGCTGAGCAGGACCGCGATCATCCGGGCTACGTCAACCGGCTCGCCCATTCGGCGCAGCGGGACGAGACGACCGACCCGCGCCTGGCCTTCGGGGTCGGTCATGGGGTTGGACGCGGTCCGGATCGACCCGGGCGAGACGGCGTTGACCCGGACGCCCTGTCCGCCCAGCTCAACCGCCAGCTCCTTGACGAGCATCGCAATCGCGGCCTTTGACGCGCTGTAATGCGGCCGCCCGAACACGACGTCGTCGTGCACGGAGGACACGAACACGAGCGCCCCGCCGCGGCCGGCGGTGGTGAGCTGCGCGACGAGTCGCTTGGTGAAGAACCATGGACACCGCAGATTGGTCGCGAACACCCGATCGAACTCCTCGTCCTCGAGCTCGAGGAATCGGCGCGGCGTGCTGATCCCGACGTTGTTGACGATCAGCGGCACCGGGCCGTAGCGGTCACAGATGTCGGCGGCGAGTTGCGAGTCCTCCCCGCTCCCCAGGTTTGCGCACCAGCGAACGTAGCGGCCGTCTCGAAACTGCTCCTCTAGGGCAGCCCGGTCGGAGTCGACCACGATCACGCGCGCCCCCAGCGAAGCGAGCAGCTCGGCGGTGGCGCGCCCGATCCCGTGCGCGGCCCCGGTCACCACCGCCGTTTGCCCCAGAAACCAGTCAGACGTCGCGTCGCCCGGAGTGGAGCCCATCACGGCCCCGTCCGGACCGGCCGACGGTCACGCCGGCTACGGAGACGGGTGCGCGGTCGCAGCACGCCGCGCACGCTCCTGACCTGGTCACGCAGCGCGGGCTTCAATCGCCGCCGGCACGAGCGGGGAACGACGAGCTTCAGGTAACGCCGACCGTCGGATGACCGGAGCTCGAACGGCACGTCGTCGGCCTGCGCGGCCGCGTCCGCCAACCCGGCGCGCAGGGCGGCGGCGAGACGCGGCTCGCCCAACTCTTCGGCCAGCCGCGTGAGCTGACTGCCGATCCGCCGTCCGGTGTCGATGACCCAGTCGTTCTCGCCGTAGTAGAGGACGCCGAGATCGACGTACTTCTCCAGGTAGTCGGCCAGGTCCACGACCAGGAGACGTCGCTCGGTGTCGTCGAGCGCGCCGACGCCCGCCCTCGTCGCCCCGGCTCCGCGCCCCTGGACCCGGAGCTCGGCGAAGCGCAGGAGGAGCTCCTCGATTCGCGCTCCGACCTGATCGCGCACCAACCGCCGCCGGGCCCGGGTGGCAGCCGGGCCGCGGCCGTCTCCAAAGTCGGCGTTGCCGTAGACGTTGTGCAACAGGCCGACGGCGACGATCTCGCTCGGTTGACCGAGCTGTCCGAGGATGCTGGCGACGCCGACGCCGTGCGCGACGAACGGCTTTCCATCGGCCTGGTAATAGCCGGGATACAACGTCGCCAGCAACTCGTAGGCGCGACGGACGAGAACGAGCTCATCCAGGACGAGACCCCGCGCCCGGAGCTCGTTGTAGAGCTGAACGTTGGTCTGCGCGACCCGCACCTGAGCCGGAACCTACCGCTTCTGACCGCGACCGGCATTATCTGTCCCGGTGACATCGACCAAGCCGCAGCCGGCCGCCGCCGCCACGCGCGGGGGGCGGGGGGCCCCGATACCGCCCTTCACCGCGGAGCACGAGCGGCTCCGGGCCGAGATGCGCACGTTCGTCGAGACACGGCTGCGCCCCCACGCCGACGAGTGGGAGCAGGCGGCCTGGTTTCCCAACGAGGTCTTTGGCTGGCTCGCCGAGGCGGGCTACCTGGGGCTGAAGTTCCCGACCGAGTACGGCGGGGGCGACGACCCGGTGGCCGCGGCGGTGTTCGTCGAGGAGCTCGCGCGGTGCGGTTCGGGCGGGGTCGCCGCCGGCCTCGGTGCCCACGCCGGGATTGCCCTGCCGCCGATTCTGGCCTTCGGGACCGAGGAGCAGAAGCAGCGTTACCTGGTGCCCGGGCTGCGCGGCGAGACAATCGCCGCCCTGGCCATCACCGAGCCCGGCGCGGGCTCCGATGTGGCCGGGATCGGGACGCACGCCAAGCGGGTCGACGGCGGCTTCGTGGTCAACGGCGCCAAGACGTTCATCACCGGCGGCGTGCGTGCCGACGTGCTGGTCACCGCGGTCCGGACCAAGCCCGAGGGAGGTCACCAAGGCATCTCGTTCCTGATCATCGAACGCGCCGACGGGGTCACCTCCAGCCCGCTGCGCAAGCTCGGCTGGCACGCTTCCGACACCGCCGAGATCGGCCTCGCGGACGTCTTCGTCCCCGAGGAGAACCTGCTCGGTACCGAGCACGGCGGCTTCTACCTGATCATGGCCAACTTTCAATGGGAGCGGTTGCTGATGGCGCTCGGGGCGATCGGCGCCATGCAGGCCTGCTTCGAGCAGACCCTGGCCTTCGTCCGGCGCGATGGGCGGCGGCCCGCGCAGGCGATCCGCCACCAGCTGGCGGCGATCGCACTCGAGATCGAGGCCGGCCGCGACGTCACCTACGCCGCCCTGCGCCGTCACCTCGCTGGTGAGGACGCCGTCCAGCAGGTGACGATCGCCAAGCTGCGCACCCAGCGGGCCGCGTTTGACGCGATCGATGTCTGCCTATCGATCCACGGGCTGGACGCGCCCGCCGAGCTCGAGCGCGCGGCCCGCGATGCCCGGCTGGGACCGATCGGCGGCGGCACCGACGAGATCATGAAGGAGATCCTCGGCCGCTCGCTGGGTCTGTAGCGAGGCGCTGGACCGCCGTCGCCCGGATCGGCGTCGGCTACGCTCGGCTGGCCTATGGATTCGACGCGCGGGCAGCTCCTGATCGCCGGCCCCGGACTCCTGGATCCCAACTTCTTCCGCACCGTGGTTCTGGTCATCGCGCACTCCGACGAGGGTGCGCTCGGCTTGGTCCTCAACCGACCCTCAGAGACCACCGTAGGCGAGGCGGTCACCGAGCTCGACGCGCTGCTGGAGTCCGACGATGCCCTCTATGTGGGCGGCCCGGTCCAGCCCTCGGCGCTGATCGTCCTGGCCGAATTCGACGACACCACCGAGGCCGCCCTGGTCGCCTTCGAGGACGTCGGCGTGCTGGCCAGCGGCGCGGCGGAGGACGGACCGCCGACGGTGCGCCGAGGGCGCGCGTTCGTCGGTCACACCGGCTGGGGTCCGGGCCAACTCGACGAAGAGCTCGACCGCGGCGACTGGATCCTCGAGCCCGCGGTCCGTAACGACGCCTTCACCAGTGCCCCCGCAGATCTGTGGGAGAAGGTTCTGATCCGAAAAGGGGGCAGCTATGCGCTGGTCGCCCGGATGCCGCCCGACCCCTCGGTCAACTAGCTAGTAGCCCGTTTCACAGCGATGGCCCACGCCCACCTCGACCCTCAGTCCCATTCGCATCCGCATTCACACGGCCGCGATGCCGAGGCCGGCGCCCTGAAGGCCGCGCTGGCCCTGATCGTGCTGTTCATGGTCGCCGAGGTCACCGCGGCCGTGCTCGCGAACTCGCTGGCCCTGCTCTCCGATGCCGCGCACATGCTCACCGACGCGGTCGCCCTAGCGATCTCGCTGGTCGCCGCGCGGCTGGCCAGCCGGCCGGCCCACGGGGCGATGACCTACGGACTCGGCCGGGCCGAGATCCTCAGCGCGCAGGCCAACGGCGTCACCCTGCTCGTGCTTTCGGTGCTGATCGTGGTCGACGCCGTATCCCGCCTGGTTTCCCCGCCGCACGTGTACGGCGTCCCGGTGCTGGTGGTCGCCCTGGTGGGAGCGGCGGTGAACTTGGCCGTGGTCAGGATCCTCGCCGGCGCAACCGATCCCGCCCGCCCGCAGCGCAGCCTCAACGTCGAGGGCTCCTACCGCCATATCCTCACCGACCTATTCGGCTTTTTGGCCACCGCCATAGCAGCGGGGGTGATCCTGACCACGGGGTTTGATCGCGCCGATCCGCTGGCATCGCTCGTTGTGGCCGCGCTGATGCTCTACGCCGCCTACGGGCTGCTCATGGCCTCGGGCCGGGTGTTCATGGAGGCCGCCCCGGCGGGGCTTGACCCCGAACAGATCGGTCGCGGGCTGGCCGCCCACCCGGGGGTTGTGGAGGTCCACGATCTGCACGTCTGGGAGGTCACCTCTGGATTCCCGGCCCTTTCTGCCCACGTGGTCGTCCGGGCCGGCGATGACTGCCACCAGCGCCGGCGTCAACTCCAGGCGATGGTCAACGAGCGCTTCGCCGTGCAGCACACCACGCTCCAGGTCGACCACGAAGCCGCCGCGCAGCCACCCCTGCAAATCGAGCTGCCGGCGCGCGAGCACGAGTAGACTCGCGCCGATGAAAATCGTCAAGCCCGGAGAGGACCGGGACGTGCCGCGCGGCGTGGTCGGAGGCGCTGAGATATCCCAGGCGACCGCGGGCGCTCACAACATCTACATGGGCCGTTTCCGGGTTCCGCCCGGCGCGCGCTCGATGCCCCACTACCACGAGAACTGCGAGAGCGCGGTCTACATGCTCTCCGGCGGCCTCCTGGTCAAGTGGGGAGACCGGCTCGAGAAGGAGCTCTCGCTGGAGCCCGGCGACATGGTCTACGTGCCGCCCCGCGAGACCCACGTGCTCGAGAACGTCTCAGACAGCGCCGCCGCCGAGTACGTGGTCGCCCGCGACTCACCGCTCGAGGACGCGGTCGTCGTGCCGTGGGCCTCGGAGGAGGCGTGAACACCGCCACCGGCTTTATCACCGGAGCCGGGGGCCGGCGGATCTTCTGGCAGAGCTGGCAGCCTGACGGCGACGTCGGAGCCGTGATCGTGCTCGCCCACGGGGCCAGCGAGCACAGCGGGCGTTACGGCCACGTAGCCGAGGCGCTGGTCGCCGACGGGTACGCCGTCCACGCGCTGGACCATCGCGGCCACGGGCGTTCTGACGGCCCGCGCGCGGTCATCGACCGGCTCTCCAGCGCAGTCGCCGACCTCGACCAGCTCGTCCTCGAGGCCCGCGAGCAGCACCCGGGGGCGCCCGTCTATCTGCTCGGCCACAGCATGGGCGGGACCGTGGCCGTGAGCTATGCCCTACGCCATCAGGACCGCTTGGCCGGCCTGATCCTCTCGGGGCCACTGGCTGCGCTGGCGGCCGCGCCCGCGCCGCTGAGGCTGATCGGACGGGTTCTCTCCGTGCTGGCTCCGTCGCTGCCACTGGTCGCGATCGATGCCTCCCTGGTCAGCCGAGACCCGGAGGTGGTCCGCGACTACGAGTCAGACCCGCTCAACTACCACGGCAAGCTCCCGGCCCGTACCGTGGCCGAGCTGGCCGCCGCGATCAACGGCTTCCCCGAGGCGGTGGGAGCGATCACCGCCCCCACCCTGATCCTGTACGGCAGCGCCGATCGGCTCTGTCCACCGGCCGGCAGCGAGATGCTCGGCGAGCGGATCGGGGCCGGCGACAAGACCGTGAAGTCCTACCCGGGCCTGTTCCACGAGATCTTGAACGAGCCCGAGCGCGACGAGGTGCTGACCGATATCCGTGGCTGGCTGGCCGAGCGGTTGGCGAACGGGTCAGACCCAGGACGCGCTGACCCTTCGCGGACGGGCTCGAGCAGTTCGTAGCTGCCGTCGTCACGGACGAACATGCCGCCGTGGCGCAGCCACTGCGCTGCCCGCTCGGGGCCGCTGAGCACGGCAGCCTTGGCCAGGGCCTCGGCCTGTGCCCCGGTCGGCGCCAGCGCCGTCGCCTGAACGACGCCGGTGTAGGCCGGACGGCCGGTGCGCGGGTCCAAGATGTGATGGGCAGGCCGGGCATCGGCGTCCAGCCAGCTGCGCTTGCCGATTCCGCTGGTGGCGATCGCCCCGCCGCGCAGCTCGAAGGTGTGCAGCCGGGCGCCGCTGAACGGGCTCGTGACGTGGATCGGGCGGGCCACGCCAGCCCGGCCCCCGAGGCGGATGTCCCCGGCGCAGTCGACGGCGAAGGCGTCAAAGCCCTCGAGCCTCGCCGCGAGCTCGTCGGCGAAGACGCCCTTGGCCACTCCACCGGGATCGAGCACCGTGCCCGGCCGGCGCTGCACTTCACAACGCAGGGCGTCAAAGCCGATCCGTTGAGCCGGGTCAGCGAGACTCGGGCGGGCCGGGGCGCGCGGCGGCGCGAGGGTCAGGACCAGTTCGAGCGCGGGCCCCTCTCCCGTCAGAGAGGATCGGTACCCGGCGCGCTCGATCTCGGCGCCCAGGGTCGCATCGACCAGGCCGCCGGTGTCGTGGGAGGCGCGCAGAGCGGCTGACACGAGCCGCCCGAGCAGCGGGCTCACCGTGACCCGCTCTCGCGGGTTGCGGTTGAAGCGGCTGATCTCGCTGTCGGGCTCAAAGCGCGAGAAGCGCTGATGCCAGGACAGCAGCGAACGCTTGGCCGCCGCGGCGGCGTCAGCGGCATCGGAGCCGCGGTCGGCGTCGGCGACGATCACCGTGCACGCGCCGCCGAAACAGGCGAAGCCGAGGCGCGCTTCGCGGAGCGGCGCCAGCGTTTGGGGCGGGGACCCTCGGTCGGTCATGACTGGCTCGAAGTCAGCGAGCTGGTGCCTGTCGTCTGTGTGCCCGTGGTCTGCGCGCTGCCCGTGGCCTGCGCACTGCTCGCGGCCTGCGCACTGCTCGCGGTCTGCGAACTGCTCGCGGTCTTGGTGCGGGCGCCGGCCGCCCTGGTGGCGTTTCGGGCGAGCGCCGGGACATGGCCACTCACGAGCGTGATCATGATCAACAACCAGGTGGCGACGAACAGCGCCAAGGCGCCGGCCACCACCCGCTGGCGAATCCCGCGGACGCGCGCGCGGCGGGCCTGCCGAAGGGCGGCGCCCTGGGCGCAGGCTGAGGAGGAGGGGGTCATCGGGTGGTTCTCACGGCTGGAGTGGGTGCGGCGGTCTCCAGCATCGACCCCGTACGTCGCAGCCAGGTCAAACGCGAGTAAGAAGGGGATATGAGTCTGGGGGCCGTGACGTCGGTCAGTTGGCCTGGCGCGCCCGGTCCGCCTGGGGGGCCCGGTCCGCCTGGCGGGCCCGGTGCGCCTGGCGGGCGCCGCGGTGCCCGAGCCGCTGGAGCTCGTGGTGCTGTTCGCGGATCCGGCCGAGGATGAGGTCAGCCGCCCCCTGCTGTTGCTCCCGCGTGGGATGCTCGATCGGGTCGAAGCGAAACGGCTCTCCATAGCTGACTGTCACCCGCGGGAACTGGAGGCGCTTCCAGTTGCGGATCTGGTAGGAGCCGAGGATCGCCACCGGAACCACCGGGGCCCCGGACTCCAGGGCCAGGCGCCCGATCCCGGGGCGGGCCTCGGTGGCGAGCTCCCCGTTGCGCGAGCGCCCGCCCTCGCAGTACATGCCGATCGCCCCGCCCCGCTCGAGGATCTTGTAGGCGCTGATGAACGCCTCCTCGTCATGGTGGCCGCGCCGGACCGGAAAGACGCCACCGTGGCTGAAGATGTAGGTGGCGATCCCACCCTTTTTGAAGAGCTGTGACTTGGCCATGAACTGAATCCGCCGGCGCACGAACGCCCCGGCGAAGAAGTGGTCCATGAACGAGGCGTGGTTGGGGGCCAGGATCAGCGGTCCGCCCGGCACCCGCTCGGATCCGATCCCGCGGGCCCGGAACGTGATCAGGGCATGCAGGACCGTGACGATCCGGACGATCTCGTAGGACCTCGCCTCGGGCTCGTGATCGCGGACCCGGGCGTGGTACTCGTCGAAGTACTCCTCCGGGCGCTCGTCCTTGTAACGCTGCGGCTTGAGCTCGACGTCGGTCATGTCCTGGAAGTTGTACCCGTCAGCGCCGAAGACGTTGCGCGAAGGACCCCAGGCCGCTGTGCCAGCCGTTCGGCGAACCGACCGCAGCGTGCATGCCCTCCCAGCCCTCGCCGTGGCGCTCGATCCCGCGGTGCTCGAGCTCGACGCGCGTGCGCTCGGGCCCCTCGGCGACGAAGCGGACCTCGACTTCGCTGGTGCGCTCGGGATCGGGCTCGATCTGCCACCGAAGGCTGATGTCCCAGCTGAACACGACACGGGCGGGCGGCTCGTAAGCCAGGACCCGGGCCCAGCGCGACTCGCTGCCGTCGACACTGCGGTCGTAGACGTGACCCCCCACCCGGGGCTCGAACACCATCTCGGCCAGCTCGGTCTCGAGGATGTGATGCGAAGCCGGCCACCAGCTCCCGATGTCGTCGGTGAAGACTGAGAAGGCTCGTTCGATCGGTGCCTCGACGACGATCGAGGCGGTCACGGCGTTCGTGGCTGGCATGGACTGCGTGCTCATTGGCTGTCTCCTGTGTTGGCTGGTTGTTCGGCGGTCGCTTTGAACGCCGTCAGAGCGTCGCTCCAGAACCGGTCGAGGTAGGCGCGCAGCGCCCCTACCCCGGTCGGGTCAAGGTGATAGATGCGACGGTTGCCTAGTGGTTGGTCGCGCACCAGGCCCGCTTCCTTGAGCACCTTGAGGTGCTGGGAGACGGCGGGCCGGCTGACCGGCAGCCCGCTGGCAAGCTCCCCGACCGACTGGGGCCGCGCGGCCACGAGCTCGAAGATCTCGCGCCGGGTGCCGTCCCCGAGGGCGGCGAATCCGTCAGCGGGCAGTCGTTGGCTTCCGAGTCCGTAAGTCATAACTTACGGTAAGTATAGACTTACGCAATGCGGTTTGTCAAGGCATCCGCCGGGACTTTTGCTGGATCCCATGCGTAATACGCCACGGATCCCGCACAACCCCGCCGGAACGCCGCCGGGCATCTGACCCACGGGAGGCCGGCCGGCCCTTGCCCGTACCAGGGCCTTGTCGGGCGTATCGCCTGCGATCGGCCGCGTCAGCCCTGGAGCGGCAGGACCAGCGCCGGCTTCTCGATCTGGTGTTCGGCGCTGGTGGAAACCACCGCGGTGCCAATCGCGAAGAATTCGATCACGTGCGAGCCCCATCCGTGGCTGCGCTCGATGATGCGGGCTCCGACGATCCCCTCGGACTGGAGCTCGTCGGCCTCGGACTGCATGCGTTCCATGGCGAGCTCGCGGGCCTCGTAGAGCGCCTGGGTGAAGTTGGGCATCTCGACGTTGCGCCCCACCTGCTTGAGCGAGGCGATCATCCCCTGGCGGGCGACGTGGTAGACGCAGTTGCCCATCACCAGACCGGTCGGCCGGTAACCGGCCCGCAACAGGGTGGCGAAGTCCTGACCGCTCATGTCCGAGGTGAACGGCCGTCCGGTCGGCGCGCGATGCAGCTCGCCCCCGGCGTGCTTGACGGCGGTGCCGACCGCGATGAACTCGGCCAGGTCAGCGCCCCAGTCATAGCGCCCGATGTCGAGCCGGACCCCGACGACCCCGTCGGCGCCGAGCTTGTCGGCCTCCTCCTCCATGCGCGTCATGGCCAACTCGCGGGCGTGGTACATGGCCTGGGTGAGGACGCCCATCTCCTGGTTCTGGTTCCACATCGCCTGCTGAAAGCCGATGTGGTAGATCGAGCTGCCCAGCACGAGCCCGAGCGGCTCAAAGCCCGACTGCTTGACGAGCAGGAACTCGTTGACGGATAGGTCGCTGGTGAAGAACCCGCGCGCGACCTCCTGCTTCATGCGGGCGATGCGATCGCGGCCCGAGTCGGGGATCCCGGCCAGCGAGCCGGCCTCGTAGGTCGCCGCGTGCGGCGCCCCGGAAGCTCCGTCCGGGCCGGTCGCCGGCGGCTGCGGGTCGTCGTCGCGCTTGAGGAACCCCATCAGTTGTCTCCTATTCGTTGAGCATGCGCTCGAGCGCCTGCCGCGTGGTTTGACTGCGCCGCGCCTCGGCGGCCAGTGCGGCGCCGAGGGCAGCCAGCCAGACGTCGGTCTCCACGATCTCTGACTTGAGGACGATCCCGGCCGAGAGGCGCGAGCAGCGGGCCTCAACGCCGCCTCCAGACCGGCGCAGCTCGAGGCGCTGATCGCCGGCGTCCAGGGC
>JBOGYN010000224.1:0-19380 GCA_050696855.1 Solirubrobacteraceae bacterium
GGAGGAGGCCGAGCGCGGGGCTGGTGCTGGCCGTCGGATATGCGAGGCGGACTAGACCGAGCGACAGCCAGGTCGTGGCCAGCAGCCCCAGAGTGGCCCCGGCAGCACCATCACGAGCCAGGTAGGAGAACACACTGGCCAACAACTGCAGGACAAACGGCACCGAGATCAGGATCAGGGCGACGGCCGTGGCCTGTGTGTTGGCCACCCACCCAAGGTCTAGGCCGCTCTGTACCAATGAGGCGACGGCCAATCCGGACATTCCGATCGTCAGCGGGGTGCCGACCGGACGGAGGACTACCCGGACCTGAGGTGAGTCGGCCACGATCGGCTATTTACCCCCAACCGAGGCGACGAGCCGCACGTCCGGTCATCGCGCTGACGATGGCGGGATGAAGCTGGACTCGTGCCAATCACCGGGCTGAAGGCTGGCGGACGCTCAAGCGCGGGGGTTGAGCCAGAGGCCGGAGCTGTGGCGATGCTGCGACGGGCGCGAGATGATGGTTGAGGCGAACCGCGTCGCGGAGTGCAGCGCCGCCGGCCACGGCGCGCCCTCACTCAGGGCGCGGACGAGGCCGGCGTTGAACGCGTCGCCCGCTCCGGTGGTATCGGCGACCGTGACGGCGGGCGCCGCGGCCAAGTGCTCGGCCCCGTCCGGCCCGACCGCGAGACAGCCGCGAGCGCCGAGTTTCACCACGATCCAACCGGCGGAGTGGCGCTGCAGCAGCCGGGCGGCTTCGCCCGGGGACCCCGGCGGCACGCCGGCGAGCGCGCACGCCTCGGCCTCGTTGGGCAGGAACACGTCGACGCTCGCGAGCAGCTCGTGGATGCTCGTGCGGGTCGCGGGGGGGAAGCCGTCGGGGTCCCAGGCCGTGTCGAAGAAGGTTCGCCCCCCAGCGGCCCGCGCCGCGTGCAGCAGCGAGCGCGCGGCATCGCCCTGGAGACCGGGCGCGACGAAGTAGTCGCACAGCAGAAGGTTCTCGCAGGCCAGAGCGTCGGCCGGGATCATCGTCGCCTCCCAGTGCGCGTTGACGCCGAGGTAGGTGAGGAAGGTCCGGTCGCGCCGCTCCGATTCGAGTGCCACGGTCAGGCCGGTCGGCTGGCCGGCGAGCACCGTGAGTTCATCTACGAGTCCGGCGGCGGCGAGCTCCTGGCGCATCCAGTCACCGAGCTGGTCGTCGCCCACGCAGCCCATCAGCCGCACCGGAAAGGCCGCCTCGGCGAACGCGAGCGCGGCGTTGGCGCCGGCGCCGCCGACCCGGATATTCATCCGCTCGGTGAGCAACGTGGCGCCGGCCGGCGGGAGCTCGGTGACCGGGCTCATCACGACGTCGGCCTGCACGCAGCCGATCACGGTCGCGCCACCCTCGCTGCGGTCCCCAACCACCATCAGGCGACCTTGGTGTCGTCCTGGTGGCGGCGAAGCTCGCCGATCGTCAGCCCTCGCAGCCTGGCCACGTGTTCGACGAGCAGTTGCACGGGAAGGATCTGCAGGATCGGCGCGGCGAGACCCGGGACCTCGGGGAGCGCGATCAATCCGACGCCATCGCCGGCAGCTCCGATGCGGTCGCTGACGAGCGCCACGGTGGCGCCGAATGAGGCCAACGCGACGGCCAGGTTGTGCTCGCGACCGCGACCGAAGACGATGGCGCCGAACCCGGGCGCGACCGCCTCGAGGGGACCATGCAGGTACTCCCGGGTCTCCATGCCGGCGGCCGGGAGCCTGAGCGCCTCGCGCGCCAGCAGCGCCGTCTCGCCGGCGGACGCGTGTCCGGGACCACCCCCGACGGCATCGACCGTGGCCACGCCGGCAAAGTCCGCGGCGAGCGCCTCGACGATCGGATCGCTACCGGCGATCACGTCGGTGGCGTGCTCGGGCAGTCGCTCCCAGACCGGGTTGCGAGCCCGCTCGCCGAGCAGGGTGTCACACAGCATTCCGAGCGTCTGCAAGGTCGCGGTGTAGGAGAGGGTCGCGACCGGCGTGTCGGGCGCCGGCCCGAGCGGTAGCCACGCCCGCGCCGCCTGCGCGAGCGGACTGCCGCCGTGGGCGCTGATGGCGATCACGGGCGCGCCTTGGATCCGCTCGAGCGCCGCGACCGTCTCGGCGCTCGCGCCCGACTGCGAGACGAGCACGAACGCGTCCCCGAGTCCCCGGGCGCCGGGGTTGGCGAGCTCGGTCGCCTGGACCGCGAACGCCCTCCGGCCCGCGGCGCGCAAGGTGCGCACCGCCGGGATCAGCGCGTGGGCGCTGGCTCCGATCCCGGCGAACACGAGCGTCCCCTCGCACAGAGCGGCGAGGTCGACCTCGGCGATCGCGTCGTCGAACGCCTGCGCCGCCGATCTCAGGTTGTGCGGCTGCGCCTCGATCGCTGTGCGAAATGGGGTCACCCCTTAACCGCTCCAGAGGCGAGACCGCCGACGATGTAGCGCTGAAAGACGACCGCGATCAGGACCGGCGGGATCGCCGCCAGTATGCCCCCGGCGGCCTGGAGGCCAAAGTCGGTCGTATAGCGCCCGGTGAACTCCGCGATCGCCACCGGGATCGTCTTGGCGGCGGTCGTCGAGGTGAAGATCAGCGCGTACAGGAACTCGTCCCAGGCGATCAGGAACGCGAACAGCATTGTCGAGAGCAATCCGGGCCGGGCGAGCGGCAGGATCACGCGGAACAGGGCGCCGATCCGTGAGCAGCCGTCGATCCGGGCCGCGTCCTCGAGCTCGCGCGGGATCGTCTGGAAGTAGTTGCCCATGATCCACAGCACAAATGGGGTGGCGAACGTGCAGTACACGACGATCAGCCCGATCCGGGTATTGAGCAGGTGCAGCTTGACCATGATCAGGTACAGCGGGATCACGAGCGCGATCGGAGGCACCATGTAGGTGGACAGGAAGAGCAGCAGCGAGGCTCGCTGACCGCGGAACCGCAGCCGGGCGAACGCGTAGGCGCCGAATACCCCGACCGTGATCGAGATCGCGACGGTCGCGGTGGCGACGATCAGGCTGTTGAGCAGCGAGGCGCGGAAGTTGGCGAAGATCGTTCCGTTCTGCGCGGTGAAGATCTGGGAGTAGCGGCTAAAGGAGAGATGGCTCGGGATCCAGCTCAGCGGAATCTTCAGCAGGTCTGACTGCGAGGCCAGGCTGGCGATCAGGAGCCAGGCGATCGGCGCCAGGATGATCAGGGCCACCAGCGCCGCCGCGGAATGGATGAAGATCCGGTAGCGGATCGAGTCACGCATCCGAGCTCACGCCATCCCGTAGGAGTCGGATCTCAGCAGGCGGATGTAGATCACCGCGAGCACGAGGATGAAGAGCACGATCAGGTAGGCGAGCGCAGATCCGTAGCCAAAGTACTCGTCCGAGAACGCTCGCTGGTAGGTGTAGTAGGCGATGCTCTGGGTGCCGTTGGCCGGGCCCCCGCCGGTCATCACGTAGATGATGTCGAACACCTTGAAGGCCTCGATCGTCCGCAGCACGAGCACGACGACGATCACCGGTCGCAGCAGCGGCAGGGTGATGTGCACGAACGCGCCCCACCGCCCGTAACCGTCGACGCGCGCCGCCTCGTACAGGTCCTGGGGAATCGTGGTCAGCCCGGCGAGCAGGAAGAACGCCACCAGTGAGGTGTTCTTCCACACGTCGGCCAGGATCACGATGTTGAGCGCTCCGAACGGCGAGCTCAGGAACGCGTGGTACGACGAGCTGAGCCCGAGTTGCGTCAGCGCAGCGTTGACGACCCCGTACTGGGCGTTGAAGAAGTAGCGCCACATCGCGCCGTTGACGATCGTGGGCAGCGCCCACGGGAGCACCAC
This sequence comes from Solirubrobacteraceae bacterium, assembly GCA_050696855.1. Taxonomy (GTDB): domain Bacteria; phylum Actinomycetota; class Thermoleophilia; order Solirubrobacterales; family Solirubrobacteraceae; genus Palsa-465. The sequence continues at coordinate 3,807 of JBOGYN010000224.1, forward strand.
GATCGTCCGAAACAGCCAGCGAGCCCGCAACGGCGCGTACAGCAGCAACGCGATGCCTATCCCGAATACGAGCTCGAGCCCGGTCGAGACGAGCGTGAAGTACGCCGTCCGCTCCACCGCTGACCAGAAGTCGCTCTGGGAAACGGCGAACGTGTAGTTGTCCAGGCCGACGAACGGAAAGTGCCCGGAGAACGGCGTGTCGACCGCGAACAGCGACGTGTACAGGGTCTTCAGGATCGGATAGATGACGATCCCGAAGACGACGATGATGCTCGGCGCCAGCAGTGCCAGCGCGAAGCGACCCTCGCGCGTGCGCGCACGCCAACTCATTCCGCGAGCCCGCGGATGCGGCGCAGCGGTGTCAGTCACGAGCGCTTCACCGGTGGCCGGCGGGCACAGGTTAGGCCGGCGGTGCGCCCGATGTGAAGGCCGAGGCCGCCGCAGTCAGTGCCGCCTGGGGCGACTTGCGTCCGAGCAACGCGTTCTGGATCTCGACTTGGAGCGCCTGCGAGGCGGCGTTGTAGTTGGCCACCTGGGGTCGCAGGATCATGTCCGGGAGCTGCGTCTTGGCGACCGACACGAGCTGCCCGCCCGCCGTCTTGACCACGGCGGAGTCGGAATACGAAGCCGCCCAGATCGGCAGCGAGTCCTTGACGTACCCGTTCTGCACCGGCTGGTTAGTGATGAACTTGATGTACTCCCATGCCTCGTCGGGATGCTTGCTGCCGGTCGTGATCATGAGCGGCTGGCCGCCGTTGCACCCCGGTGCCTTCCCGCCCGCCGTGCCCGCCGGCGTGTGCATGATCATCACATCGTCCTTGGACACGGTGCTCTGCTTGGGGTCGAGCGCACCCGCGAGCTGGAAGGTCCAGTTCAGGTTCATGGCGATCGTCCCTTGGGCGAAGGCCTTGAGCACGTCGGCCTCGAGCGAGCTGGTCGAGGCGGGGCTGGCCAGGCCCTCGGTGATCAGCATGCGCATGAACGTCAGTGCCTGCAATCCGCCGCCGGACTGGAACGCGGGCTTGCCCCCGGAGTCCAAGAATTTCCCGCCGAACGCGCCGAGCAGCTGCGCGTAGTCACACACCACGGCCTCGGCCTGAGACCAGCTCCCGAGCCAGGGGTACTTGACGAGTCCCTTGGCCTTGATCTTCTTGAGCGCGCTCACCACGCCCGGCCAGGTCTTCAGCTCGGACGGTGAGACCCCCGTCTTCTTCAGCATCGAGCCGTTGGCGTACAGGTACTTGGTGTCGAGGATCCACGGCATGCCGTAGTACTTGCCGCGGTAGTCGGCCATCACCAGCGCCCCGGGGAAGATCTGGCTCGTAGCGAGCGAGTTGACCTTGGCCGAGATGTCCTTGACGATCCCCTTGGACCCGAACTCCGCCGGCCAGATCACGTCCCCCAGGACGACGTCGTAGGTTCCGGCCGGAGCGGCGGCGATGATCTTGTCGTGGAGCGCCTCGTAGGCGACCAGGGTGTTATTGACCTTGATGCTGGGGTTCGCCTTCTCAAACGCAGCGGTCATCCCGGCCAGATCCGTGGCGCTGTAGCCGGCCTGCTGCTGGAACAGGTTGTTGAGCGTGACCTTGCCCCCGCTCGAGCCGGCGCTCTTGGAGGCGCTAGAGCTGCTCGAGCCGCCGCAGGCGGCGAGGTACATCGCCGTGCCGGCGCTGGCCGTGGTGGTCAGGAACCGACGTCGGGTGTAGTTCGGCTTCTCGGTAGGCGTCTGCTCAGGTTCCATCGCGTCCTCCTCCAACAGCTGACTTGTAGCAGGGGTCTTTTGTAAGCAGCTTGATTTAACGACGATACAGTCCCTATTCTTGGGCGTCAAGCAGCGAATACATTCGTAAAGGACCTATGAGAATGGCAGAGCTCGACCCCGATGCACCACTCGCGGCCAGCGGCAACGGCGCCCACGAGTCGCGGCTGAGCCTGCTGCGGGAACTGGGCGAGCAGGCGGTGCTCGAAGTGATCTTCCGGGAGGGCCCGATCACCCGCCCCGAGATCTCCGCCGCCACCAGGCTGTCCAAGCCGACCGTCGGGGCGGCGGTGGGCCGGCTCGAGCAGGCCGGCATGATCCGCGCGCTCGGTCCTCAGCACGGGCGTCGGGGCCGTAGCCCGATCGCCTACGTGGTGCGCGATAACGCCGGGTTTGTCGTGGGCGTCGACGTCGGCGGCACCAACATCCGGGCGGGCGCCGCTGACATCTTCGGTGAGCCGATCTACGACGAGCAGCAGCCGACGACGAAGCGAGGCTCGCGCGCGGTGGCGGGACAGCTGGTCGGGGTCGCGACGCGGGTCGTCGAGCACGCCCGCGGGACCCACGAACGGTTGCTGGGGATCGGAATCTCGACCCCGGGCGTCGTCGACCGCGAGAGCGGCCGGGTGCGCCTGGCCTACAACGTCTCACCCGACGGCGTGCTCGATCCGCTGGGCGCGATCGGCTCGCGCTTCGGTGTTCCCGTTCTGATCGACAACAACGTCAACCTCGCGGCCCTGGGCGAGAAGTCATACGGCCTCGCCCGGGGGGTGTCGACGATGGTCTTCATCGGGGTCGGCGCCGGCGTCGGGATGGGGATCATCATGGATGACGAGCTGGTCAGAGGGGCGCACGGCGGCGCCGGCGAGATCGGCTACCTGCCGTTGGTCGGTGATCCGTTCGATCCGCGCCACAAGCTGCACGGCGGCCTCGAGGACGAGGTCGGCGCCGCCGGGATCCTGGCCGCGTTCGCCGACCGGGATCCCGCCCGTGCGCAGGACGTGTCCTCGGCCCAGGACGTGTTCGAGCTCGCCGGGCGGGGGGACGGGGAGGCGGGCGCCGTCGTCGAGCACGTCGCAGCGCGGCTCGGCGCCGCGATCGCGACCGTGTGCGCGATCGTCGACCCCGAACTAGTGGTGCTCGGCGGTGGCATTGGCTCGAGTCCCTTGTTGCTGGGCCCGGTCCGCGGCGCGGCCGCCTCGCTGGTCCCGATCACCGCTCGGATCGAGACCAGCCTGCTCGGCGAACGTGCGGCACTGCAGGGCGCGATCGCGCTGGCGCTACACGCCGCGCGCGCGGAACTGATCCCGCAGGGCACCGCCGGCTCCGACGCGCGCAGGAATGCCGCTGCGCTGCGAGAGCTGAGCCGCTAGGTCGGGTCGCGATGGCCGGGATTGACATCAAGGGCGTATCCAAGCGCTATCGCGACGGAACGGTCGCCGTGCGCGAATTCGACCTCGAGGTCTCAGACGGCGAGTTCATGATCCTGGTCGGGCCCTCGGGCTGCGGGAAAACGACGCTGCTGCGGATGATCGCGGGCCTCGAGGAGATCAGCACGGGGACGATCGAGATCGGCGATCGCGTGGTCAACGACCTGACCCCGAAGGATCGTGACATAGCCATGGTCTTTCAGAACTACGCGCTCTACCCGCACATGACCGTGGCCAAGAACATGGGCTTCGCCCTCAAGCGCGCCGGTGTCCCGGCCGGCGAGATCCGCGAGAAGGTGCAGCGCGCCGCCCGGATGCTCGGGATCAGTGACCAGCTCGAGCGCAAGCCCAGCAACTTGTCCGGCGGCCAGCGCCAGCGCGTCGCGATGGGGCGCGCGATCGTCCGCGATCCGCAGGCGTTCCTGATGGACGAGCCGCTCTCCAATCTCGACGCCAAGCTCCGGATCCAGATGCGCGCCGAGATCGTCCGGATCCAGCGCCGACTGAGCACGACGACCGTGTACGTGACCCACGATCAGACCGAGGCGATGACGCTCGGAGACCGGCTGGCGGTGATGCGCGACGGCGTGCTTCAGCAGGTCGGGACCCCCGGTGAGCTCTACGACCGGCCGCGCAATCTGTTCGTGGCCGGCTTCATCGGCGCGCCGGCGATGAACTTCCTGGCCGGAGAGCTCGTCGACGGCTCGTTGCAGTGTGCCCTCGGGACGGTCCCGCTCGGCGACGAAACGTCCACCAGTGCCGGCCGGGGCGTTTCTGGACGCCAGGGACGCGTGATCGTGGGGATCCGGCCCGAGGACTTCGAGGACGCGGCGCTGGCCGGTGATCGGGGCCGGGGAGTCACGGTCACGGCGATGATCGACGTGCTGGAGTCGACCGGCTCTGACATCTACGCGCACCTCTCGCTCGAGGGTGCCAACGGTGTCGCCGGGCTCGAGGAGCCACTCCTGCGCGAACTGGCCGCGGCCACCACCAGCGAGGACGCAGAGGGGGCGCTTTCGATCGGAGCGGACGTGATCGCGCGAGTCGACAGCTCGAGCTCTCTGACTGACGGCCGCGAGGGGGAGCTTTGGCTCGACACCTCCAAGCTCCACCTGTTTGATCGCACCAGCGGCGAGCGGCTGTCCGATGAAGCCGCGGCCCGCTAGCTCATTTCGTAAAGGGACATCCAAATACAGGAGCCATTCAGAATGTCGCGACCCCCAGGCCTTCGATTCCTGTTCACCGCGCTGTTGGCGCCCGCAGTCGTGGCGGCCGCCGTGGCGATCCCGTCGGCGGCCTCGGCGGCGGTCACGACTGTCGGTCTGCGGGGCTGGCAGGTGCTCAGCAGCGCGCGCGTGTCCAAGGGCGGCGCGGAGATCTCGGAGCCGGGTTTCGCAACCGGCTCCTGGCTGCGCGTGGCACCGGATGCCGGAGGCGCGCCCGGGACCGAGCTCGAGGCGCTGATCCAGAACGGGCGCTGTCCGCAGGTCTTCTTCTCCACCAACATGAGGCGCTGCTTCGGCTACATGAGCGCGGTCGGCCGCGACACAATTCCACGGTTCGCCGTGCCGTGGTGGTTTCGGACCACGTTTGTCTCGCGCCGCGGCCGCTCGGAGCACACCAGCCTGATCATCAACGGCGTGGTCGGTCAGGCCGACCTTTGGCTAAACGGCCGCCGGCTGGCGAGCCAGGCGACGGTCCAGGGTGCCTTCGCGCAGTACACCTTCGACGTCTCCCGCCGCGTGCACCGCGGCGTCAACGCGCTCGCACTGGAGTTGCACCCCAACGATCCCACCAAGATGTTCACGCTCGACAACGTCGACTGGACCCAGATCCCGCCCGACAACAACACCGGCATCCAGTTCCCGGTCCAGCTCCACACATCCGGCGCTTTGGGCCTGAGTGATGCCCATGTCGTGCAGCGCAACGCCCCGGGCCTCTCGAGCTCGGCGCTGACGCTCAGGGCCACGCTCTCGAACGACTCGGGCGTGCGCCAAGCCGGCGAGCTCACCGCCGACGTGCGCTCTCCCACCGGGGGATCGATCCGGATTCTCCGCCCGGTGATGCTCGCACCAGGCACCACGCAGGCGGTCTCGCTGACGCCCGCTGCCTACCCGCGGCTGCGGATCCGGCACCCGCGCGCGTGGTGGCCATACCAGATGGGCGGCCAGCCGCTCTACCGGCTGCGGATGCGCGTCCGCCAAGCCGGCGCCGTCACCGATTCGCAGTCAGAGACGTTTGGGATCCGAACGATCACGACCCGCCTGATCGGGGCCTCGCCGATCGCTCCCCAGGGCTCGCGCCAGTTCCTGGTCAACGGCAGGCCGTTCGTGTTCCGGGGCGGTGGCTGGTCGGAGAACCTGTTCCTGCACTACTCCACCGCCGACACGGCGAACCAGATCGCGCTGATCAAGAACCTCGGCCTGAACGGCATTCGCACCGAGGGCAAGCAGATGCCCGTGAACTTCTACCAGCAGATGGACCGGGCCGGAATCCTGGTGGATGCGGGCTTCCAATGCTGCGACGCCTGGCAGCTGCCCGACAACGGCAAGGGTGTGACGGCCCACGACTATCGCGTCCTTGAGGCTTCCGCCCTGGCGATCGGACGCCAGCTTCGCAACCACCCCAGCATCCTGAACTTCAGCTGGAGTGACAATGCGCCGATTGCGCGCCAGGAGCAGGTCTCGCTGGCGGGCTTCAGGCGCGCGGACTTCCAGGAGCCCCTGATCGCCTCGGCCGAATACAAGAGCGCGCCTCGGCTTGGCCCATCGGGGGAGAAGGAGGGACCGTATGACTGGGTCCCGCCCGCCTACTGGTATGACGCGACCCATTACGCGCCGGGCGACAGCAGCCGCACCAACGCCGGCGGCGCCTGGGCCTTCAACAGCGAAGCCAGCGCCGGCGCCACGATCCCGACGCTCGATTCGCTCAGCCGCTTCTTGTCGCCGTTCGAGCAGACCCAGCTCTGGCAGAGCCCCGACTACAACCAGTACCACCTCAACTACGAGCCTGATCTACCTGGCCCGAAGAACGGCGGGTATTCGTTCGGGACGCTCCACGACCTCAACACGGCCATCCGGGCCCGCTACGGCCCGTGGTCGAGTCTTCCCCAGTACGTCGAGGAGGCTCAGGTGCAGAACTACGAGACCCAGCGCGCCGAGTTCGAGGCCTACATCGCCCACTCCCACCGCGGCCACGCGCCCTCCACCGGGATCGTCTACTGGCAGCTCAACAAGGGCTGGCCGACGCTCCTTTGGGACCTCTACAACAACAACTACGACCAGGCCGGGAGCTACTTCGGAGCCCAGGAAGCCAACCGGCCGCTGCACGCGATCTACTCCTACGACACGGGCACCGTGTCGGTCGCCAACCTCACCGGACGGCCGGCCCGAGAACTATCGGTGACGGCGCGGGTGCTGGACGTCAACGGCAACGTCCTCGACCAGCGCAGCGCCCGTGGGCTCGAGGTCGCCAGCCAGGGCGTCACCGCTGCCCACCTGCCTCTGCGGGTGCCCGCGCGGACGGTCGGGCCAGCCGCGGCCAAGACCTACTTCGTCGAGCTGCGGCTCACGCGCAGCGGGCACGTCGTCGATCACAACGTCTACTGGCTATCCACCAGCCCCGACGTGATCGACTGGGGCAAGACGATCGGCAACCCGCAGGCGATCATGACCAACTATGCGGACCTGAGTGAGCTGCGCAAGCTTCCGGCGGCGCAAGTGCACGTGTCCGCCCGCACCCATCCCGGGCGGCGTGTCGGCCGCGGGAACGCGGCCACCGACGTGACGATCACCAACACCTCGGGCGCGTCGGCGGCGGCGTTCTTCCTCCGAGCCGACCTTCGTCGCGGCACCTCGGCCGGCGTCCTCGCGAACGGCGACACCACGGTCCGGCCGGTGTTCTGGGGCCAGAACGACATCACGCTGTGGCCGGGCGAGTCCGAGACGCTCCACGTCACCTACCGCCGCGCCGACCTGGGTGGCGCCTCGCCGTTCGTGACCGTCTCGGGCTGGAACGTCGCCCCGGTTGACGTGCCCGCCGGTCCGTGAAGCGGAGCATGGCGCAGACCGGAACGACTTCGGGCGGCTGATGCCGTTCGCCGAGACCGTGGGGATTGTCCTCGACAGCGCTGAGCCCGCGAAGCGGGCCGTGGCCCGCGCGCGCTGACTGCTCGCCCGTTTCAGGCCGCGTCAGCTGGACTTCTTGGCGCCCTTTCTGCCGGCCGCCACTTTCTGAGCCCGGTTTCCGCCACTTCCGGGTCCGCTGCTCTTACGGCTCTGACTGCTTCCCTGCCCGCTTGCGGACCGCTTCCCGCCCTTGCTTGAGGCATCCGGGGTGTTCGCGATGGCGGCCGCTCGGCCTTTGTTCATTCCCTTCTTTCGAAGTCCCTCGTACTGCTTGTCGTCCTTGATGCTCGGCCCGTGATCTTTGGCCATAACCACACCTCGCAGGTCGGTTGTCAGATGGTGCCTAGCTACCCGCGAGGGTGGCGGCCAACACCCAACCGCGTCTCCAGCGGCTCGCTTGGGGACGTCGGGGCCCGGGGTCCGCGAGCAGCTCTGACCCCCGCGCCCCTCGCGCCAGGCCTCTAAATCGCGCAGGAGCGCGCGCCGAGCGCGATCGCGGCCTGGGCGCGGGCGGTGCCGACCGCGACGATCGTCTGCTGCAGCTTCTGTACCCCGGAAAGGTTGTGGGCGGCGAGCGCGGCGTCGATCTGGTGGTTGACCTTGGCGAAACTCTGGCTCGCGGCCAGATAACGCTGGAAGGCACCCTGATGGCTCGCCGGCGGGGTCAGTGACGTGGGGTGGGCGACCGCCTCGTAGGCCTTGAGCGCCTGCTCGCGCAGGCTGGCCAGCAGGACGTAGTTGTGCCCCAGAAAGGCCTGCCGGTACCGACGCGCGAACGGCAGGGTGGCCCTGTTGCCACGGCTGCACAGGTTGTTGAGCTTGGTTTCAAACGAATCGTGAGGTCGCGCGCGGAGGATCTGGCGCAGCGGGTTCGGAACCGGCGTGCGGCCGCTGGCCGACCCGTTGCCCGTGGTGGCGGTCGAGGCCGTCCCCCGCTTGGCTCGCTTGCCCGTCGCGGTTGATGACGTGGTGCTCGTCGAGGCGGGGCTTGCGCTCGAACTCGAACTCGCCGGCGCTGTGGAGGTGGTGCTCGAGCTGGCCTTGGCCGCGACGCTGCTCGTCTTCGAGCTGCTTCCGCAGCCGGCCACGAGCAGCATGCTCAGAGCCAGAACCAGCACTGCGCCGCCCCGAAGTCGTCGGGCGACGCGCTGTCGCCTGTTTGAAACACACCCCACGCGAGGTCAGCGTAGCCGAGGCCGCGGCCGCTCGCGTTCTCAACCGGCGGTCGGGCGGCCCTGGTACACATCGGACAGCTCCCGGCGTCAGGATTCATCGCTTCAGATACCGCAGCGTGCGCCACCCTGAGCTGACCGATGACCCGCCTCCTGCACCGCCGACGCTCCGATCAGCCCGTACTGCGAATCCCGCCGCGACGGATCCTGCCGTCCAGCGCGAGCGCCTCGCTGTGGTTCGAGCAGGCCCTGGCCGGCGAGGCCGAAGAACAGCGCGACCCCGGCGGCGGCCGCGGCCCCGGGCCGGTTCCCGCCCACGCCGATGTGTGCATCATCGGTGGCGGCTTCACGGGCCTGTGGACGGCGCTGGAGATCAAGCGGCGGCGTCCCGGCGCGGAGGTCGTGGTGCTCGAAGCCGACCTCTGCGGCAGCGGCGCGAGCGGTCGCAACGGCGGCTTCGTGCTCACGTCGTGGTCGAAGTTCACGAGCCTGCGCACGGCGTGCGGTGAGCCGGACGCGGTGGGGTACGGCCGCGCAGTCCAGGCCGGCGTGGCGGCGATCGGCGACTTCTGCGCTGCCCACGGGATCGACGCCCAGTTTCGCAACGAGGGGTGGCTGTGGGCGGCGACCAACGAGGCCCAGCTGAACTCGTGGCAGGAAGCGCTCGAACTGCTCGACGCGGCGGGCGCGAGCCCGTTTCAGTCCTTGAGCCCAGGGGAGGTGCAGGCGATCACCGGCTCTGAGGTGCATCGCGGGGGCGTGCTCGACCCCGCCGCGGCCGTGGTCCAGCCAGCGATCCTGGCCCGCGGCCTGCGGACGGCGGCGCTCGCCGCCGGCGTGACCGTCTGCGAGCACGCCCCCGTGCTCCAGCTCGACGGCGGCAGCCGTCCGGCGGTGACCACATCACGCGGAGTCCTGCGCGCCGAGCGGGTGGTGGTGGCGCTGGGCGCCTGGGCAGCGGCGATTGCGGAGGTCCGGCGAGCGCTGGTGGTGATTGCCTCAGACGTCGTGGCCACGGAGCCGATTCCAGACCGTCTGGCGACGATCGGCTGGCGCTCCGGCCTGGCCATCTCAGACTCCCGGCGGCTGGTCAACTACTACCGGCAGTCCGAGGATGGGCGCGTCGTGTTCGGCAAGGGCGGGGGGGCCGTGGCGCTCCAGGGTCACATCGGACCCTCGTTCCTGCACCAGTCACCGCGTGCCCAGGAGGTCAGCGATCAGTTTCATTACGTCTACCCGATGCTCGCCGACGTTCCGGCACCACGTTCGTGGCGCGGTCCCGTGGACTACTCGCTCAGCGGCCTGCCCTTCTTCACGGCGCTGAGCGGCGAGCCGGCGATCCTGGTCGGAGCGGGATTCTCGGGGAGCGGGGTCGGCCCCTCGTTCGTGGCCGGCCAGATCCTCGGCGCCATGGCGCTCGACGAGGCCGACCACCCGGGACCCGAAGGACTGTGCCGGATCCCGGGGGGCGCGATGCCGCCCGAGCCCTTCCGCTTCGCCGGTGCAGCGGTGGTGCGCGCGGCGGTGGGCCGCAAAGAGTCCGAAGCAGACCAGGGTCGCGCCGCCGGACGGCTGACTCAGGTGGTCGCCGCTCTGGACCCCACCAGCTTCGTGGACTCCGGCCAGGGGTGAGGTCCGTCGGTTCCGTGACGTGCCGGCGGCGCGCGACGCGCGTCAGCGGGCGACGCGGTAGCGGTGCTCGGGCCGCCCGGTCGAACCGTAATGCAGCCGCAACTCGATGTCGCCCCGCTGCGCCAGGGTGGCCAAATAGCGCTGGGCCGTCGAGCGGCTGATCCCGATCCGATCGGCGATCGATCCGGCCGAGACAGCCTCGGCGCTGCTGCTGAGGAGATCACGAATGAGGGCCATCGTGGGTCCGGACTGGCCCTTGGCCACCGGGGCCGGCCCGCGCAGCATGCCGTACAGGGCGTCGACCTCGGTCTGTTCGGCTTCCTCGAGTCGTGACAGCCGCCGGTGCAGGCTATGGTAGGCCACCAACCGCTCCTCGAGCTGAGCGAACGTGAAGGGCTTGACCAGGTAGTGGACGGTGCCGAGCTGCATGGCCGCGCGCACGCTCGCCATGTCCCGAGCAGCGGTGATGACCAGGAAGTCGGGACGCGGGGCGTCCCCTTCGTCACCTCGGACGAGCTCAAGACCGTGTCCGTCGGGTAGGTAGAGGTCGAGCAGCACGAGCTCCGGTTCCAGCCGCCGGATCTCCGTCCGAGCGCTGGCCAAGGTTGAGCTGTGGCCGGCCACCGAGAAGCCGGGAACCCGCTTTACGTAAGCGGCGTGGATGGTGCTGACGTGGTAGTCGTCCTCGACGATCAGCGTGTCAATCATGCCGGCGTTCTCGCTCGGACGCTGCGCCGGGTCGGGAGCACGACCCGGAAGACCGCCGGCTTGCCCGGCTCGATCCATACCCGCCCCTGTTCGCGGCGGACCAGCCGGTGCACCAAGGCCAGCCCCAGGCCGCGGTGACGCTCGCCGGAACTCGGCTTGGTCGTGAAGCCATCGGTGAAGATCTCGTGCTCGAGCCCTTCCGGAACGCCCGGTCCCGAGTCGCCGACCTCGATCTCGATGCCGTCCTCGGTGCTCGCCAAGCGGACGGTGACCGTCCCCGGGGCAGTTGCTGACGCGGCTGCGTCGATGGCGTTGTCGATCAGGTTGCCGATGATCGTCAGCAGCGTCTGCGGCTGGGGGTTCTCTCCAGAATCGACCAGCCGCGAGTCGGACGTGAGCTCGAGGAGCACGTCGCGCTCGGCCGCGATCGTGGTCTTGGCCAACAGCATGGCCGCGATCTCGGGGCGCTCGATCTGCTCCCGGATGACTTCGGCCAGCCCGCCGCTGGCGTGCGAGACGTCGATCGCGTAGCGGACCGCGCCGTCGTGATCACCGATTTCGATCAGGCCCGCGACCGTGTGCATGCGGTTGGAGAACTCGTGCTGCTGCGCCCGCAGGGCATCGGTCAGCGCATCGACGCCGTCGAGCTCGCGCAGCAGCGCTTCGAACTCGGTCCGGTCGCGGAGTGTGACCACCGCGCCGAGCTCACGGCCGCCACGGGACACCGACATCCGGTTGACGACGAGGACGTGATCGTCGGTCAGCACTACTTCGTCCTGGCGGCCGTCACTCTGGGAGAGCACGTCGCGCAGTCGTCCGGGGACGACGAGATCTTCGATCCGTCGGCCCTGGGCGTGCTCGAAGCCGAGCAGACGCCGCGCCTCGTCATTGACCAGGGTCACCCGCCCTTCCCGATCGAGCGTGATGACGCCGTCGCGAATGCCGTGGAGCATCGCTTCGCGCTCCTGCACGAGCGCCGCGATCTCGTCGAGCTCAAGGCCGAAGGTGCTGCGCTTCAGCCGTCGCGCGAGCGTGATCGACGCGACCACGCCGATCCCGAGGGCAACCGCGAAATAGAGCAGGGCGCCCGGCAGATCGTGCAGGAGCTGGTCGGAGACCCGCCGCTCCTGGATCCCCGCTGACACCTCGCCGATGATCGCGCCGCTCGGGGCGCGGAGCGGGGTCCGCGCACTGGCCGAGGGTCCCAGGACTCCGAGGTCCACGCCGAGGTGGTTACGGCCGTCCAAGGCGACCACGCGCTCGCTGATCCGCTTGCCGATCAGGGCCGGGTTCGGGTGCGAGTAGCGGACGCCGCGGCGATCGATGACGACGATGTAGGTGGCGTCGGTTTCGGCCCGGACGCGCTGCGCCAGAACCTGGATCAGGCGCCGATCCGCGGGGTCGTGGCGGGTCAGGCCCGTCCGGACGGGCGGCATCGCCGCAAACGTCTGCGCGATCGCCAGGGCACGTTGCTGGTACTCGTGCTCGAGCTGGGCGCGCTGGCCCAGCGTGGACAGAAGGAAGCCGACCAGCGTGCTCGCCGTGAGGATCACGACCACGCTGGCGAGGATTCGGTTGGACAGCTGCCGACGGCGTCTCATCTCTCTCTGCCGATTGCAGTCTACGGCTTCTGAGGGTGCACAAAACGCGCAAAAGGCCCGGAAATGCGACTTACCGGCGCAAGCCGCGCAAAGCCTTGGCGCCGGCGTGCGCCGGCCTTAGCTTGGACGGCGCTACCCCGTGGGTGGCATCCGAGGGTTCTGAGAGAGGAGATCCTGTTGCTGTTCAATGCACCCCCCGCGCCGGCCCGCACCGCAGTGCGCGGCGCAAATGCCTCGGCCGTGGGAATCGAGCTGACCGGAGTGACGAAGCGTTTCGTCAATCCCAAGGGCCGAGCGTTCACCGCGCTGGATGACGTCAACCTGACGATCGAGCCGGGACAGTTCTGCGCGGTCGTCGGCCCGACCGGCTGCGGCAAGTCGACCACCTTGACGCTGGTCGCCGGCCTGGACCGCCCGACCGCGGGCCAGGTCTCGGTGGGGGGCCGGGCCGTGAGCGGGATCGCCGAGGAAACGAGCTTCATGTTCCAGACCGACGCGTTGCTGCCCTGGAAGAACGTGCTCGGCAACGTTGCGATGGGCCCGATCTTCCGCGACACCGGCAAGCGCGAGGCGCAGGCGTCGGCCCGTGACTGGCTGCGCCGGGTCGGTCTGACCGGCTTCGAGCACCACCATCCCCACCAGCTCTCGGGCGGGATGCGCAAGCGAGTGAGTCTCGCTGCGGCGCTGATCAACGAGCCCTCGATCCTGCTCATGGACGAGCCGTTCGGCGCGCTCGACGTCCAGACCAAGGCGATCATGTCCAACGAACTGCTCGGGTTGTGGGAAGAGAACCAGCCGTCGGTCATGTTCGTCACCCACGATCTCGAGGAGGCGATCGCCCTGGCCGACCGCGTGATCGTGATCACCGCTGGCCCCGGGACGGTCAAGGGAATCTATGACGTGGATCTGCCCCGACCGCGCGGAGCCGTGCAGGAGATCCGCTTCGAGCCCCGCTTCCTCGAGCTCCACCAGCAGATCTGGGAATCGCTGCGCGAGGAAGTCCAGCGCGCCTACGCCCGAACGGTGAACTCCGACACGACGGGAGAGCCAGCATGAGTGCCATCGCCCACCGCCTCCAGCGCAGCGCGCCTGCCGGGACCGACGAGGCTTCGATCGCCGCCTCAGTTCGAGGCCAGGCGCGCCGGCGCCGGGCTCTGGTCTGGCTGGCACGGGTCCTGACGCTCGTGATCGTGGTCGGGGGGTGGCAGCTGTTCACCGCTCAGAAGATCGTCGATCCCTTCTTCTTCGGTCAGCCGACCGGAATCATCTCCCAGCTCAAGGACTGGATCCAGCACGGTACCGAGTACGGATCCCTGTCGCTGCAGATCTGGATCACGATGAAGGAGGCGCTGCTCGGCTTCGTCTACGGCGTCGTCGCCGGCATCTTCTTCGGCGTCCTGTTGGGCCAGATCCCGTTCCTGGCCGACGTGCTCGGTCCCTACATCAAGGTGATGAACGCGATCCCCCGGATCGTGCTGGGCTCGATCTTCGTGGTCTGGCTCGGGCTGGGGAGCAGCTCGAAAATCCTGCTGGCCGCGGTCCTCGTCTTCTTCGTGGTCTTCTTCAACGCCTTCCAGGGGGTCCGCGAGGTGGACCGCAACCTGATCAACAACGCCCGGATCCTGGGGGCCTCGCGCTTGGCGATCATCCGCCACGTCGTCCTGCCCTCGGCGCTGACCTGGATCATCGCCAGCCTTCACGTCGCCTTCGGCTTCGCGATCATCGGCGCGATCGTCGGCGAGTTTCTCGGCGCTCAGCAGGGGCTCGGCCTGGTCATCGCCAGCTCCCAGAATCACTTCAATCCCAACGGCGTGTTCGCCGCGATGCTCATCATCGCCGTCGTCGCCCTGACTGCAGAAGGCCTCATCGGGCAGCTCGAACGCCGCCTGCTCTCCTGGCGCCCGCCCTCCCCGGCGCAGGCCAGGGGCGCCTGACGCGAGACCGCGACGAGCCCCGGCGGCTCTCACCCAACCCCCCCACTTGCTGGTCCATCACCCCAAAGGAGGAGAGAATCCCATGTCAAAGCGAATCATCCGCGCGGCCCCGAGTGCCGCCGCTCTGATCCTCGGCCTGGCCGCCTGCGGCGGCTCGAGCTCTCAAGGCACGGCGGCTGCCAACGTCGGTCCCGCCGCCAATCCCAAGCTGCCCACTGTGTCGATGATGGTGGGCGGAATCGACAAGCAGATCTACTTGCCCTATCAGCTCGCCCAGGACCTCGGCCTCTACAAGAAGTACGGCGTCAACATGCAGCTCAGCACCGAGCAGACCGGGGGGGTCGGCGCCGAGACGGCGATGGCCTCGGGATCGGTCGAGATGGCGGGAGCCTGGTACGTCCACACGATCGACTTCCAGCAACAGGGCAAGAACGTGATCAACCTCGCCCAGCTCAGCGGCGCCCCGGGCGAGCGCGAGATGTGCAAGACGGGGTCAAACGTCAACTCGCCGGCTCAGTGGTCGGGCAAGATCGTCGGCGTCACCGACGTCGGCTCAGGTACCGACAACCTGACCCGTTATCTGGCTGCCCGCAATCACCTGACCACGCGTCAGTTCAGCCGCGCCGCGGTCGGGGACGGGCAGACCTTGCTGGCCTCGCTACAGCACGGTCGCATCATCTGTGCAATGACCACCCAACCGACCGTCAACGCGATCGAGACCAAGGGCGTCGGCTACTCGGCGATCGACCTGTCGAGCACGGCCGGGGCCCAGAAGTGGCTTGGTGGCGCCTACCCCGCGGCCGGCGTGCTGGCTCGCAGCGACTGGGTCGCGTCTCACCGGGAGACCGCCCAGAAGGTCGTCGACGCGCTGGTGGCCACGATGCATTGGATCCACACCCACAGCGCCGCCGACATCGCCGCTCACATGCCACCCGCCTACGTGTCAAACGGGCTGACCACGAAGGCGGCGTACATCAAGACGCTTGCCCAGGACAAGGGCCAGTTCCTCCCCGACGGCATGATGCCCGCCTCGGGGCCGACCACGGCGTTGGCCATCGACAAGCTGGCGGGCAACGTCAGCCATCCGGTGAACCTCGCACCGACCTGGACCAACAGCTACGCGATCGTCGCCAACAAGCTCGAGGGTTTCATGAAGTAGCCGCTGGGCTCCCAGCGGTGCGGTCAGCAGACGTTCGCACTGGGGCGGGGGC
>JBOGYN010000225.1:0-1898 GCA_050696855.1 Solirubrobacteraceae bacterium
GGCGATATTGGTCCACACGGTCTTGGTCTCGAGGTACGAGTCCAGCCCGTCGCGGCCGTGCTCGCGGCCGACGCCCGAGCTCTTGAAGCCGCCGAACGGCGCCCCGGGGTCGGTCAGTCCCCAGCAGTTGACGTACACCGAGCCGGCGTGGAGCAGGGCGGCCAGCCGGTGGGCATTGCCGACGTCTCGTGTCCACACGCCCGCGGCCAGCCCGTACTCGGTGTCGTTGGCGCGCGCGGCCACCTCCTCCAGCGATTGGTAGGGCATCGCTACCAGCACCGGGCCGAAGATCTCCTCGCGCGCGATCCGAAGATCGTCGCTGGTGGCGGTGAACAGGGTGGGGGCCACGAAATAGCCGTCCTCGCCGACCGCCGCTCCGCCGGTGACCAGCTCGGCGCCCTCCTGGAGCCCGAGCTCGATATAGCGCAGTACGCGCTCCTGCTGCGGGCGGGAAATGACCGGGCCGATCTGGGTGCCGGGCGTGAGGCCGGGTCCGAGCCGTGACTTGTCGGCCCGCTCGGCGAGGGCCGAGACGACATCGTCGAACTGGTCGCGGTGAACGAACAGGCGGCTACCGGCATTGCACGCCTGGCCGGTGTTGTAGTAGATGGCCTGGAATGACCCGGCCACCGCCGCCGCCACGTCGGCGTCGGGCAGGATGATGTTGGGCGACTTGCCGCCCAGCTCGAGCGTGACGCGCTTGAGCGCCCGTCCCGCCTTGGCCCCGATCTCCCGGCCGACCTCGGTCGAGCCGGTGAAAGCCACCTTATCGATCCCCGGATGGTCGACCAGTGCGGCACCGGTGACACCGTCACCGGTGAGGACGTTGAACACCCCCGGGGGGAGCCCGGCCTCGAGCGCCAGCTGCCCCAGGCGCAGGGCGCTCAGCGGGGTCTGCTCGGCGGGCTTGAGGATGACCGTGCAACCCGCCGCCAGCGCGGGACCGAGCTTCCACGCCGCCATCAGCATCGGGAAGTTCCAGGGGATGATCTGCGCGCACACGCCGACCGGCTCCTTGCGCGTGTAGCAGAGCATCTGATCCTGGGCCACGGGGATGACCTCCCCGAACACGCGCTCGGGCCAGCCCGCGAAATGGCGCAGGTGAGCCACCGTGGAGGCGACATCGACGATCTTGGCCAGCTTCAGCGGCTTGCCGCCGTCCAGAGCCTCGAGCTCGGCGAGCTCGTCGGCGTTCTCCTCGATCAGGTCGGCGAAGCGGTTGATGAGCCGGCCCCGCCCGGCCGCGCTGAGCGTCGCCCAGGGGCCGTCCTTCAGGGCGCGGCGGGCGGCGGCCACGGCACGGTCGACGTCAGCGGCACCGGCTGCGGCGACGGTGGTGATCGGCTGACCGGTCCCCGGATCGATGGTCTCGAAGGTCGCCCCGTCAGCGGCAGCGGCGAGCTCACCGTCGATCAGGAGCTGCTGGGCTTCGGACGCGAACGCGCGGGCGGGTCCGGAGAGCTGGTCGGGCAGGGCGGTGGCAGACATCCGGGCCTCCTGGTGGTGGTCTTGCGGGTCGGTTTTCGGAGCGGTGGCGGCGAGCCGAGGACTACGGCGTGAGGACGATCTTGAGCGCCTCGCGCTTGTCGTACAGATCGTAGGCCTCGGGTGCCTGGTCGAGCTTGAAGTGGTGGGTGATCAAGGGCGTCGGGTCCAGCGTGCCGGCGGCCAACATCCCGAGTACCCGGTCGACGTGGCCAATCACATTGGCGTGGCCGGTCCGCAGCGTCAGCGCCTTGATCCAGACCAGGCCCATGTGGACCTGGCACGGCTCGGCGTAGACCCCGATCGCGAACACGCTGCCCGCCTTCCGGGTCAGCCGGATGGCCAGATCGAGCGCGTCGGGATGCCCGACGGCGTCGATCGCGGCGTCGACGCCGCGTCCCTCGGTCATCGAG
>JBOGYN010000226.1:0-12370 GCA_050696855.1 Solirubrobacteraceae bacterium
GGCCCTTGTGGACAGTCCAGTCTTGGAGGCGCACGACTTCCACCTGCAGGCGCTCCAGCTCGTTAGCGTAGCCACGCTTGTCCAGCCGCCGCGGCTCGACGTTGTCGTTGGCGAGCGGAGGGCGACTCCACCCGGGCTCGACCGCCACCATGGCGTCGACGGTAGCGCAAATATGAGCAGAAGCTGCCGTTCAGGATGCCGCCGCGGCCAATCGTCGGAGTCTGCGTGCTCGGCGCCCGCGCTGTCAAAGATGGGCGTCACCACCCATTCGGACCACAGGAGGACTGGTGCACGCTGGAGGAACGCTTCGAGATGGAAGGAATGAGATGGTTCCGGAACCAAAGGATGGGCTGCTCCCGTGGCCATTGCGCGGCGTCGCTCACAATGACGACAACGAACGTCGTCAGACCGATCAGGTCGGTGACGCTGCCGCCAAATCGGAAGCCGCGTTGGCGACCGAGCACCAGGATCGACGCGATGTCGAGGTCCGACAAGGACGACACCAGGACCGCAGGTGGCCCCGGCGCCACTCGTCCGCCGATCCGACGGCCGGGCGCCGACTCGGGTTGCTGGAGTACACACTGCTCGCCCTGATCGCCCTCGGCATCGCAATCACGATCGCGATGGCCATCATCAATCCATCGGGTTGAGCCGGGCCAAACCTCAGGCGGTTCAATAGAGGCGGCCCTCCGAGACGGCCCGACCGATGGACGTTGCGCCGTCGAAGCTGGGTGTCAGACCCGCTCTGCCCGGGGTCCGCCGGGTCACGTCGGAGCGGTGCGCAGCTGGGGCGATCGACCAACGCTTTCGGGCCAAGCACCCAGCCCGCCAGCTTGATCCCACGCACTTCGCCAGCAAGTGGACCACCGGCAGACGATGTCGTTGCCGGCGTTCGGGCTGCCGCTAACCGGAGCCTCGTGTCGGCCCCAGGGTGTGCTTGAACACCCGCTCGCCTGGCTCGATGATGGGCGCACTGACGGCGGCCGGTCCCATTTCCGCGGAGCGGTCGATGCCGGCCACACGGTAGGCGTCCAGCTGGTCGAGTGTCTCCTGCTCCAACAGGGCTTCGGCCAGGGCTTCGAGGCGAGCTCGATTCTCGCGCAGCTTCTCCAAAGCGCGCTCGTAGCACTCGTCGACGATCCGGCGAGTCTCCGACTCGACGAGGTTGCGCGTTGTCTCCGAAAGCGCATCGGCACTGCCCGCGAGAACGATCTGCTCCTGTCCCGGCGCTGGGAGGATCGACACAGGGCCGATCGCCTCAGACATGCCCCAGCGGCCAACCATCTGGCGCGCGATGCGGGTGACCTGCTCGAGGTCCGATTCGGCGCCGGTGGTGATATCCCCATAGACGAGCTCCTCGGCGGCGCGTCCACCGAGCGCGCCGGTGATGCGGCCGCGTAGGTAGGCGGCGTCGTAGCCGTAGCGATCGGCGTCGGGGCTCTGGAAGGTCACGCCGAGCGCGCGCCCCCGGGGCACGATCGACACCTTGCGCACCGGGTCGGCGCCTGGCTCGACCATCCCCAGCACGGCGTGGCCGGCCTCGTGATAGGCGGTCCGCTCGCGCTCTTGGGGGGAGATCGTGATCCGCCGCTCCGCGCCCAGGATGATTCGCGACAGCGCTTCGGTGAAGTCAGCCAGCTCGACGCGCTCGTGTTTGTGCCGCGCGGCGGTCAGCGCCGCCTCGTTGACCAGGTTCCTGAGGTCCGCTCCGACCATGCCCGGCGTCTGCGCCGCGACTTGGCTCAGGTCCACGTCGTCGGCCAGCGGCACGCTGCGGGTGTGCACCTTCAGGATCGCCGCACGGCCGTCGCGATCGGGCGGATTGACTGTGATCCGCCGATCGAAGCGCCCCGGACGCAGCAGCGCTGCATCGAGGATCTCCGGGCGGTTAGTCGCCGACAGCACGACTACACCCTCGGAGCCCGAGAACCCGTCCATCTCGCTGAGAATCTGGTTGAGCGTCTGCTCGCGCTCGTCGTGCCCTCCCATCATCGGCCCACCCCCGCGCGCCCGGCCCACGGCGTCGAGCTCATCGATGAAGATGATCGCCGGCGCTGCCTCCTTGGCCTGCGTGAACAGGTCTCGTACGCGGCTCGCACCCACGCCGACCACCATCTCGATGAACTCCGAAGCGGAAAGCGAGAAGAACGGCACACCGGCCTCACCCGCAACCGCCCGGGCTAAGAGCGTCTTGCCGGTGCCCGGCAGGCCGGTCAGCAGCACGCCCTTGGGAATCATCGCCCCGAGCTGACGGAACGGTTCGGGTGCACGCAGGAACTCGACGATCTCCGCCAGCTCCTCCTTGACCTCGTCGATCCCGGCCACATCGGCGAAGGTCGTGCGCTGTTCCGAATGCTCGTAGCGCTTGGCCCGCGAACGGCCAAGGCCGCCCAGCCCGCCCAGCCCGCCGGCGGCGCTCGCGGCACGGCGCCCGATAAGCAGGAACAGCCCCACCAGCAAAAGCGTCGGGCCGAAGCCCACAAGCAGTGTCTCCCACCACGGGCGCCCCTGCTGGAGCGGTTTCGCGTTGATCGCCACGCCCTTCTCCAACAGCAAGTTGAGCAGACCGTCGTCGCCCAGCGAGGGCCTCACCGTCTGAAATTGCTTGACCTGTTTGCCCTTCTGCGAGGTCGGATACCGCGTCGGCCTGCGAAACGTCCCTTGGATCTCGTCGTTCTTTGACTCGACTCCGGCGACGTTGCCGGCCTGTAGCTGCGCGCGGAACACCGAGTAGGGAACGCTTGTGCGGTCTGTCCTGGGGCCAAGCGCTGCGCCCACCGCGTAGTTGATGACGAGCAGGACGATCAGGATGAGCCAGAACGGCCTGCCCCGCCACGGCGACCGCGGCCGCTCCACCTCAGTCTTACGAGGCCCCTCCACGCGCCATGGCGACGGTTCCTTAGATCCCCGTGGCGGCTCACGTTCTACCTGCTGGCGCGACTCCATCGACGGGCCGACTCTAGCGCGGCACTAGAGCCTCGGGGGAACGCCCACGACGACGCGCGGACCGATTGCTGGAGGGCCGAAGGGCTCGACGCCACTGCTCGCCCGGAATCTTTTCGCGGGTAGGTCCCGAGAACGAGTCCTCGACGCCCAGCATCGGCCCGATCGTGACAAGTACAGCCGGCGTGGCGGCGACCGCCAGCACGAGGGAAGGCACGGGTTTCGCGCAGCTCTGGACGAAGACCAGCAGCAACGGCGGCGCCCACGGCCAAACCTCCGGCACCGAAGACAACCACCAGGAACAGGCCGCACAAACCACGTCCCCGGCCCCCTGATTACGGCGCGCCAGCGTGCGGACCGGCGTTACGGGCTTGAGCGGCATCGTGACCTCCTCTCAGCGGGGATGAGAGCGATGCTGGCGCGGCCCGCACGTTCCGCAATCGGCTAACCCCCATTCCCGCGCTGCGTGGCGAACACCAAGAGCAGCCCCACCCCGCAGTATCGCGTCGGTCCTGCGGGAGACGCCGCTCGCGTGCGAGCAGTACCGCTGGTGACTGGCGCGAGTTTCCAGCTCAACGTCCGCGACCTCGCCGGAACCAGCGGACCTGACACGTACCGTGCTCGCACCCCCAACGGTCATCGGCGCACTCCTCGAGCGGACGTTGCCCCGCGCGCTACAGCACGGCGATAACCGCGGCCACACCCGGAGCCACGAGAGAGCTGAGTGCGCTCGGCGCGGCGACGGACCGAGCGTTCAGATGACGACGCCTCCACGTCGCCAGCCGCGAGCGGTCATCAGCCCGATCGTCAGGCGGACGCAACCACCTAGTGTCCTGAGTGTTTAGATAGGTTCCAGACCGAAGAACGCGAGGCACTGGTCGACGCGGTAGATGGCTCGCGAGGTCGGGCTCACCCAGGCCTGGGTCGCCAAGATCTGGCGGCGTTCGGGCTCCAACCGCACCGGCAGGACAGCTGGAAGCTGTCCAAGGACCTGCCGTTCATCGAGACGGTCCGTGACGTCGTCGGCCTGTATCTGAACCCGCCCGAGCGGGCGGCGGTGCTGTGCGTGGACGAAAAGTCCCAGATCCAGGCGCTGGATCGCACCGCGCCGATCCTGCCCGATACCCCGCAGCGCGCGACCCACGACTACAAAACGCTCGGGCACCTCCAGCCTCTATGCCGCGCTGGATCTCATCACCGGCAAGGTCATCGGCCAGCTGCACAGTCGCCACTCCGAGCAAATCTCATCCGTCGAAGCCCGCGCCAGCAGCATCGTCGCGATCGGCCGGTCGCGCTCCTCGACGCGGCCGATCAACCTCCTCGATCGCCTCCGTCTCGACGGTCGGTAGGTCGTATTCGCCGGCTGCTGTGCGCCTGATCGTGCAAGCGAGCTGGTCGGGGTCACCGTAGCGCCCGACTGCGCCGGCGGCCCGGGCGAGCACCGCGATCGCGTCAAGCTCCCACCCCGGACGCTCGGCGCTCATCGAGGGCTCGCTTTGGTCGGTTGGCAGAGTTGCTCTCAAGAGTGCCGCCGGAGGTAGGGAAGTCGATGGGTGCCGGGCCGTAATCGCTCGGGGATAACTACCCATCCCCAGCTGATGCCGCGCCGAGGATGGTGGCTCGAGACGAGCACGAAGATGCATGCTTTTGCCCATGTCGACCGGGCCGGCCGCGGCATACGTTGCCCTCGATCCCGATGACGATGCTCCTCCTCGTAGATCCGAACAATCCCGAGTGTGTACTCCCGGAGCGCGGCCGGCCACGGACGCGCCTATCGATGCACCTGCACGCCCCGAGCCTGGATCAGGCGCTGGCCGCGGGGGCTTCTCCTGACTCGAGCGGCCCGCTCTCGCTTCGGGCCCAATACCTGATTGGGGCGCCTGCGCGCAGAGATCTCGCCCGCACTTTGCGACGGCTTGTCGATGCCGCAAGCCGACCGTTCGGTCCGCTCTCGCCCGGCGTCCCCGTCTGCCGGCGCAAGGTGCTCGCATCCCAGGGAACGTTGTGGGACCTCGCAAACCGCTTGACGAGCGCCGAGCCGGTCGAGGCGCGTGGCGTAGCCCAGGTCAGAATGTTGATCACCGGTGATGGGCCCGTCTACCACCGCCACGCAGCCGACGACCTCCAGCCGGCTGTGCAGGCCGCGCTGGCGGCGCTCGAGTTCAGCCTATAGCCTGTGCAACGGTCGGCCGTCCCCGCTCGACAACCTTCGCGAACGAAAGCTCGTGCGTGGGTTCCTGCATCTGTCGCGCCGCGTCTGGAGCCCCGCCTTGAAGCCCAGATACATGGCTGGCCCCATGGCCGGGCGCAGGCCGGCGCCCCAGACTCTCGGGCATGGGACGCACCCGATGCCGATGGAATCACGCCCTCAGCGAGCCTCGATGAGCGTCTTTGTGTGGGTGATGATTGTGGTTGCGCTCTGGCACTTTACGGTGCTTCTCCCGGATCGCTTCTATGGCGGAATCGTCGGCGCGCTGATCGCAGCCGTGGGAGGGGCGCTGATTTCCGGCTACTTGCTCCCGGCGCCTGGGATACCGCCGCACAATCCACCCGGCAGTACTGAGGCGTTCTGGCCGATCCCCGGATCGATCGCTGCCCTGTTGGGAACCTACCTGTACGGCGCGCGCCGAGGGCGCGCGGAATGAGGACCCTCGGTGCGAGCTCTCCGGCGACGCGACCGACTGCCCGCTGGCTCGCTCGCGTGACGCGGCGCTGGAACCTCATCCCCGTCGACCCGGTTCTGCGACTGCGCCGGCGTGAGCAGGCTGGGCCGAGTACCGCCGGCATTCCGAGTGCCAGCATCTCCGGGCGCGTGGCCTGGGCTTCGACCGCTTCCAATCGAAACGATTGCGACCCCCGGTTGGAGTCGGCTTGACGGATCGTGGGAGTCTCGCCTCGCGCTCACCGCGGCAGCCGGCTTGGCGGATGCTCTGGCCGGTGAGCTGCGCGTGATTTCGGTCCTCAAGCGTCCATCGGCTGCCCATCCTATGTTCGCCTTCACCAGCTACCACCGACATTTGGACGAGCTGGAAGCCGAACGACGAACAAGCGTCATCGACGCAACCGACGCTCTTCACGTACACCCAGAGGTCGACCCGGTCGTCGTCGACGGTGAGCCGCCCGACGTTCTGGCCGATCTGTCAAGCGAACTGGGGCTGCTCGTGATGGGGTCCCGTGGCTATGGCCCCTGCGCCGGGTGTTCCTCGGCAGCGTCTCGGACGCGCTGCTGGAACACGCCGGCTGTCCGGTGATGATCATGCCGCGAGGCGTCGAGCACGGCTACGGATCGCCCATCCTCCATGCTCGCCCCGCGCGCTCGTACTAGCCGGCCGCGCGTTCGGCTCGGAGATAGCCAATCGATCCGAGCTCAGACGGGTGTGCGAGGCACAAACGGGCATGACCATGAATCGCCTGGCCACCCCGGGCTCTAGGGGTCCTGTCCAACGAGCCCCAAACACGGGGACTACACGGGGTAGCGGTGCGCGCGGGATGGGCACCACTCCCCATCGTGGCTCGCGAGAGCACCACGTATCGTCGACGACGACATGCGCGTGGTGACGAGAACGGTCAGGTCCTCATCGGCGCTGCCGGCCGGCGGCCGGAGGCTGCGCTGATGTCGGCGCTCGGCACAGCGATCATCAGCGCCGCGGACATCGGGAGCTACGCGATCCTGTACATCGGTGTCACGGCCTCGTGGGTCGGAATCCCGATCATCGGAGCCGGCGTGCTCGCGGCGGCTGGCGTCCTCGCCGGTGAGGGCCAGCTTGACATCTGGCTGGTGATCGTCGTCGCCGCGCTGGCGTCCTGGACAGGTGGATATGGCGGTTACTTGCTCGGACTGCACGCCCGTGAAGCGCTCGTGGGCCCGCGCGGACGCTGGCAGCGTCAGCGGCGGCGGGCGATGCGCGCCGGCGAGCGGGTCTATCGGAGGTGGGGGCCGCTCGCCGTCTTCCTGACGCCCGCCTGGGTCTCCGGTGCACTGCGCATGCCGCGCAACTCGTTCCTGGCCTGGAACGCACTCGCGGCGATCGTTTCGAGTCTCGTCACGGTGTTCGGAGCGTACGCGATCGCGACCGCTGTTCTCGGAAAGCTGTCGATCGCGGGAGACGTGACCATGCTCGCAATGGCCGCGGTCGCGCTTACGGCCGTCGCAGTACTCGCCCGGCGCCATCGACACCGCAAGAACGCCGACGGCAGGTCGGCGGGCTCCGACAAGTGACTCGCAGCTGGGGTGACAGCTTCGGTCTCGATACCCCCAACATCGAGAAAGCGGACTCGGGCGGCCTGCCCGCTTATAGATGGTGTGGACGGCGTCGATCCGAACGGTCAGCGTTCCGCGCGGTATGGACGCGTCTTCGGAGCGCCGGTCCATCGGTTCTCGACCGGAGCGGTCGGGGTCGCCGGCCATCTCGAGGGCGCGGGCTGGTGAGGCGTCAGTCGTCGCCGATCGCATCGTCATCGCGAATCCCGGGTCGCCGGACCTCGGCCCGGTGCCGGGCGTCCTCGCGCTCCCCGAGCGTCCACAACAGCCACAGCTCGAAGCTCGCAAGTGCAATGACCGGGGCCGTGATGAGTGTGATCGTGATCGCCATCACATACCTCCCTGCTCCCTGTTCGGATCGGCGGCTGCCACCGCCGAGATCTTTCTGGCGCAACCATCCGGCCACGGGGATACCGGTGAGGCAATTACCATTGTTGACTCGAGCTCACGGGTGGCCTGGTTTGACGGTAAACACAGCCTGCCATGCGGGGACCAGCACCGGAATCGGTAAAGAGCCCCATCTTCTGCTGAGCTGACGGCCAGCACGGGAAGGGCCGGCGCGCAGCCGTAGCGCACGATGTCCCCTTGCGACCGCGTCGGTCACGGTCTGAGAGTGTCAGATGGGTGCCTTTGCCCATTCGCCGGCGAGCCGTCCTCTGATGTGATCAGAGCACGAAGATCGCCGCCACGTTCTCCCATTCGCGGGTCGAGCGACGGTCACCTTGGCGAAGGAGGCTTGACATGAGAGACACGAGACTTGATACCGCAGCCGCTCGGTGCGACGAAGCTTCGCGCCACGGTGGTGCGGGGCGCTCGGGCTGGTTCGGCGATGTCCTCGTCGGCGTCGACGGGAGTCCCACTGGACGCGATGCGATCGCGCTCGGGGAGGCACTTCGCGACCCGAGCGGCCGATTGACGCTTGCCCACGTGCTTCTCAGCCAGGCCCCGAGCTATCGAAACTTTCACGCGACGCCCGCGTGGGCCAACTCACGGAGGATGCTCGAGCGCGAGTCCGAGGCGAGCGGCATAGCGGCCGAGCTGACCGGTATGGCGTCGGCATCGGTCGGCGGCGGTCTGCACCAGCTCGCCGATGACTGTGGGGCCGACCTGCTGGTCGTCGGATCCTGCAGTCGAGGGTCCGTTGGCCGCTTGCTCCGCGGCGATGACACGCGCGGGTCCTTGAGCGGCGCGGGTTGCGCGGTGGCCATCGCCCCCCACGGCTACGCAGAACGATCACGCGAGATCAAGACAATCGGCGTGGCCTACAACGACACGCCCGAATCCGAGGCAGCTCTCGCCGCCGCTCGTAGCCTGGCTGCACGCCTGCGTGCCTCGGTGCAGGCGTTGACGGTGGTCAGCCTCGCCGCAGCAGGCCCTGGCGCGTGGGGAGCTCTCGATGTTGGTTGGGGAGGGGGGATCGAGGTGATCGAGCAAGCAGCACGGGATCGGCTTCGGTCGCTGGACGGAGTCGACGGGCGCGTCGCGTTTGGTCCTCCGGGCGACGAGCTGGTCGCGTTCGGGGACGAGGTTGACCTGCTTGTGGTTGGGTCGCGCAGCTTTGGCCCGCTTCGACGATTGATTCTCGGTAGCACCTCGATGCATCTGGCGCGCGACGTGCGCAGCCCTCTGCTGGTGGTGCCTCGCCCCGCTGTTGTCAGCGACTCGCGGGACGCGAGCTGAGCCACAGCTGTCCGTCAGGGCTGGGACCGGCTGGAGCTCACACGCGACGGCTCGATGAGAAGCTCGCATAACAAGCTGGCGTTGCGGGCCATGGGCGCCCGAGTTGTCTCAGTACAGGACGCGCCCGAACTGCACGCCCTGGTCGAGCGGCTTTGTGTCCAGGCCGACATGCCAAAGCCGCGCCTTGCGTTCGCTGACATGCCGACGCCGAACGCTTTCGCGATCGGTCGCTCGCCCAAGAACGCCGTCGTGTGCGCCACCACCGGGCTGCTTGATGTGCTCGAGCCGCACGAGCTAGAAGGCGTCCTCGCTCACGAGCTCTCCCACATCCAGAACCGGGACGTGCTCGTGATGACGCTGGCGAGCTTCTTCGCCACCGTCGCATCACTGATCGCTCAGGTCGGCTTGTTCGCCTCCCCCGGCGGCCGTAACCGCGACGGACAGCCGGCGTTGCTCGTGATCGTCGCGGTCTCATTCGCCGTGTACGTGATCTCCTATGTCCTGATGCTGGCGCTCTCCCGCTACCGCGAGTTCGCTGCCGATCGCGGCGCGGCGCTCGTCACGGGACGTCCCGCGGCGCTGGCTTCAGCCCTGATGCGCCTCTCAGAGAATGTCGCGAAGATCCCAGATCACGACCTGCGCGCGGTCGGTCAACCCAACGCCTTCTTCATCATCCCGCTGCGCGCACGAGGCGCACTGCAAACGCTCTTCTCAACGCACCCCCCGATCGAGCAGCCCATCGCCCGACTGCAACAGCTGGAAGCGGAACTCCAACACGTGAGCTGACCCAGCGCCTCGATTGCGACGCATGCGCACGCCGTCGGCGTCGCCACGATCCCAACCGAGTAACCCGACACGCAGGCCCGCCAGCCCCGACCGACCGACCGACCGAGCAGTGGACCACGCGCGAGATGCAGGAAAGCCCCCATTTCAACGATCGATGGCCGCTGTCAGCCTTGATCGTGAACTTGAAAGGAAGCGATCGATGAGGGTCCAACAAGCCATGCAGTCGCCGACCGCCGAGGCCGGAGTCCGAGACACGCCAAAGGTGGGTTTAGCGCCGCCGGTTCACTTGCTAGGTACAGGACGTCTCGCCGTGGCCGAGCCGCCACTGATCAGCGGTCTCGCCCGGTCGCGACCTCGCGTTGACTATCTCGCCACCGGCGGGACGATCGCCAGCGTGCGCTTCGGCGACTGCGCGGGAGTAGCGCCGACCCTCAGCGCTGAGGCGGTCGCCGAGTCGGCCGGCATCGATGCTGCCGCCGACATCCGGACTCATCAGTTCATGCAGCGGGCCTCGACGTCGATCACGTTCGCGGACCTGCTCGGGCTCCTAGACGAAATCGGGCGCCGGATCGCTGACGGATCAGCAGGTGTCGTGATCACGCAAGGCACCGATACGATCGAGGAGACCGCATTCGCCCTGGACCTGCTGTGGTCCGGCGAAGCGCCGATCGTGATCACCGGGGCGATGCGCAACCCGTCGCTTCCCGGCGCCGACGGGCCAGCCAACCTGCTCGCCGCGGTGCAGGTCGCAGCGAGCCCCCAGGCGCGAGGGCTCGGCGTAGTGGTGGTCTTCAACGACGAGATCCACGCGGCGCGGTTCGTCTCCAAGACTCACACCTCGCGGCTGTCGACGTTCCAGTCACCCCTAGCGGGCCCGCTTGGCTGGGTCAGCGAGGGCCGCCCTCTGATCACGACCAGGCCCGTCGGTCGCTTCAATGTCAACCCTCCGCCTGACGCTGCGATACCGCCCGTGGCGCTGGTTCGGGTGGCGTTCGGGGACGATGGGCGGATCATCCCGATGCTGCCCGGGCTCGGCTTCCGCGGCGCGGTGATCGAGGGTTTTGGAGGCGGCCATGTAACACCTGCCATGGTCCCTCTGATCGAGCGCCTTGTGGCCCAGATGCCCGTCGTGCTCGCGTCACGAACTGGATCCGGCGAAGTCCTGAGCGACACCTACCGCTACTCGGGGAGCGAGATCGAGCTGCTCGAACTGGGCCTGATCCGCGCGGGCGCGCTCGACGGCCTCAAAGCCCGCGTGCTGCTCTCGCTGTGCCTCGCGACGGACCCCTCAGCACAGAATGTGGCCAACGCTTTCCAGGCGATCGGGATGAGCTCCGGGCCGGTCTTGCGCGGCGAGCCAACCATCGCCGTCGAGCCGGGCAAGCCCGGCACGCGGTCCGCGACAGGTGCGAGGTGAGGCATGGTCAGTGGTGAAGCACCCCAAGCCCAATTCACCCCCATCGCGCGGCGCACGACGTTGATGATCAAGGCGCTGGCCTCCCCCTGCGCGGCACCGCCAGCTGGCGAGCGATGACGGCGCGCACGGCCGAGTCGACCGCGCCGCGACCGGTTCTGCTCTGCTTCGACGGCTCAGACGACGCCGCCTGCGCGATCGCGGAGGCAGGTGAGCTGCTCGGCCGGCGCAACGCCGTCGTCCTCACTGTCTGGGAACCGTTCGAAGTGTGGGAACCATACGACCCCGGCGCGCTCCTCGGAGCGGGCATTGCGAAGCTCGGTTCAAAAGCCCTGGGGCTCGACGAGATCGCCGGCGACCTCGACGCCTCCACGATCGTGCTTGGCGCCCGCGGACTGTCGCGCATCCAGTCAGCGCTGCTCGGCGGAGTGTCCGCTGCGGTGCTCGTGCACGCCAAGCGGCCCGTCCTTGTGGTTCCCCGGCGACACCGCAGCTCATGAGCCCAGGGCATCCGTGGGTACGCAAGCTCTCGGATGAACCCGACGCGGGTAATCGATCTCGCTCGAATCGATGGCGACAAGTACCAGCGCTCACGACCCGCCAGCGAAGGCTGGGTCGCCAGATCGCGTGAGACTTCATCCCGGATACCGACAAATACCTGCTCGGCGTTTCCCTGCTTGGGCGGCTCGTCCAAGCGGATCGCGGCGGCAGCGGATGGCTGGTCCGGTCGCGACGGTGGCGTACCAGGCCGGCGAGAGGCGCGGGCGAGAGCTGTGTCGAGCCGAAGATGAGTGGTGTTCTCCATTCACCGGCCACCTCGGTGCCTCGAGACTAAGGACATCAGAATCGCGCCGGGTCTCACCCAGCCGATCGTCATGAGGCCAGTCAGCGATCGCTGCACGGCTCTCGCTACCGGCAAAGGAGCATCCGATGGAATCACTACCGACTTTTCGCAAGATGTTCGCGGTCAAGCAGCCGCCGCGGGTGACGCCACAGGAGCCTCGTCCATGGCCTGTGGATCCCGAGCTCAGCCGCCGCCTGGAACAGACGCGACGGCAGATCGAGCAGACCCGGCGTCAGCTCAAGCGTCATGTTCTGCCGGCCCACCAGCGACGGACCCGTCGCAGTGTCGCGCCAGCCCCAACGTCGCGCCCAATCCAGACCCTCCCCTCGAGCGACGACCAAGGAGAAGCCAAATGAGCGCTGCGATCTCACCTGCCGCCAAGCGCGGGGCTCCGCGGGGCATCCGTGCTTCCAACGGAGCTCGCCGGCGAATCCGCAGCGCG
>JBOGYN010000227.1:0-2521 GCA_050696855.1 Solirubrobacteraceae bacterium
GCCCGCCGGCACCAGCGGGCGGCACCCGGCGGCGGTGAGCCCGGCGCACAGCTGATCGCGCTTGGCGCGCAGGTCCTCGCGCAGCAGCTCCAGGTGCGACGGCGCCAGACGCAGGGCGGCGGCGGACGCGTGCTGCAGCGGCGTCCCGCCGGCGAAGGTCAGAAACTGCTTGACCGTGCGAGCCGCGGCGACGAGCTCGGCCGGGCCCGAGCACCATCCGATCTTCCAGCCGGTGAATGAGAACGACTTGCCGA
Source organism: Solirubrobacteraceae bacterium (assembly GCA_050696855.1). Lineage (GTDB taxonomy): Bacteria > Actinomycetota > Thermoleophilia > Solirubrobacterales > Solirubrobacteraceae > Palsa-465. The sequence continues at coordinate 255 of JBOGYN010000227.1, forward strand.
TGCTCGAGATCGTCAGGGTCCGCTCCGCCATCCCCGGCAGCGTCGAGATCGGCACGTGGCGCCCTTCGTAGACCAGGTGCTCGTAGACCTCGTCGGTGACGCAGATCAGGTCGTGCTCGCGGCAGGCGGTGGCGACCAGTTCCAGCTCGGTGCGATCGAGGACGCGTCCGGTTGGGTTGTGGGGAGTGTTGAGCAGCAGCACCCGAGCGCGGGGACCGATGGCGCCTCGCAACGTCTCCGGATCCAGGGCGAAGGTCGGCGGCCGCAGCGTCACCGGGCGCCGCTGAGCGCCCGCGAACGCGATGCAGGCGGCGTAGGAGTCGTAGTAGGGCTCGAGCACCACCACCTCGTCGCCGGGGTCACACAGGCCCAGCAGCGCGGCCGCGATCGCCTCGGTGGCCCCGAACGTGATCAGCACGTCTTCGGGCTCGAGCCCGTAGTGACGCCGCTGGTGCTCGCGCACCGCCTCGCGCAGCGCGGGCACGCCGGGCAGTGGGGCGTACTGGTTCTCGCCCGAGCGCAGCGCGGCGACGGCGGCCTCGATCGCCTCGGGCGGTCCATCGGTGTCGGGATAGCCCTGGCCGAGATTGATCGCCCCGGTGCGCTCGGCCAGGGCCGACATCTCGGTGAAGATCGTCGTCCCCAGTCCCGCGAGGCGGGCGGCGGGGCGCCACGCTGGTTTCCCTGGACAGGGTGGCGCCGCTTCTATATCGTGCGCCATCGAGGGGCAATCTAATGGAGGAGACCTGGATGAGGGGCTGGACGCGGATGCGCTCGCGTGGCGTCGTGTTGTTCGTGGCGATCGGTGCCGTGCTGGCACTAGCCGCGATCGCGCTCGCCGCGGGAACACCGAACACGTGGACAGAGACAGGCGCCATGAGTACGGCACGAGGCGCTCCGGGGATTGCGACCCTTCCGAGCGGAAGGGTGCTCGAGGCGGGCGGTCAGACCAATCCGAGCAGCACACCCACCGCGGCGGCGGAGGTCTATGACCCCGCGAGTGGCACCTGGTCACCAGTCTCCTCGATGAACATCGCCCGCAGCATCCCGGCGGCCTCCGTCCTCCAGGACGGCAGGGTTCTCATCGCCGGCGGCAGCACTCCGACCACCAGCACCGACGCCACCGCCGAGGTCTATAACCCCGTCGCCAACGCCTGGACGCCGACTGCGAACAACATGAGCGTCCAGCGGGGACAGGTTCCCGCTGCTGTGCGGCTGAACGACGGACGCGTGCTTGTGGTGGGCGCCAGCGCCAGCACGGCCAGCACGAGCGCTGACCTCTACAACCCGCCCTCCAACTCGTTCACACCCGCTGCACCGATGGGAACGGCGCGGGAGGAGGAAGTCGCGATCGGCCTGCCGAGTGGGAAGGTGCTGGTGGTGGGTGGTGTCGACGGGGCGGGCAATCCGGTCGCCAGCGCCGAGGTCTACGACCCGGCAACGAACAGCTGGGGCCCCACCCTGAGCGGCATGTCCTCGCCCCGGGCGCTGCCCATGATCAGTGCGCTCCCGAGCGGGAAGGTGCTGGTCAGCGGGGGCGAGAACTCCACGGGCTCATCCCCCACCGTCACCGCGAGCGCCGACATCTACGATCCCGCGACCAACACGTTCACCCCGGCGACGGGGATGCACACCGCGAGAGTTCTCGGAGGACAGACCACACTCGCCGACGGTCACGTGCTGGTGGCCGGCGGAGCGACGATCAGCGGTGCCGCCACCGCCATCCTCAGTAGCGCGGAGATCTACGACCCGGCCAGCAACACTTGGAGCGTCACTGCAAGCCTCAACGAGGCGCGGGCCGGCCACGGACAGGCGCTGATCTCCACCGGACAGGTGCTCGCCGCAGGCGGGATCGGCTCCGTCGGCGGCCCGTCGAGCAGTCTCGCCAGCGCCGAGCTGTTCACGCCGGCCTCGGCGCCGAGTGCGCCGCAAAGCGTGTCGGCCACTGCCGGCAACGGCCAGGCGCTCGTGACCTGGGCTCCACCTGCGTCCGACGGCGGCGACGTGGTCCAGCACTACACCGTCACGGCCTCAACCGGGCAGACCGTCGCCACGCCGGATACCCGGACGTTCGCGACAGTCCCCGGCCTCGCCAACGGCACGCCCGTGACGTTCACGGTCACGGCCACCAACGCCGCGGGCACGGGTGTGGCGGCGCCGTCGAATTCCGTCACGCCGACCGGGCCGGCGACGGCTGTGACTCCGTCGGTGTCGGTTTCGGGCGTGCCCAAAAAGCTCTCGTTGAAGAGCTTCCTGCGGGGTGTGAG
>JBOGYN010000228.1:0-7030 GCA_050696855.1 Solirubrobacteraceae bacterium
GTAGCGGAGCAGGCGGTATACATGGGCTCGTGCGCGCCGGGCTGACCACGATGTGGGTGTGCGCCGTGGGTTGTCTGCTGGGCGCGATCGCGCCCGCCGGCGCCCAGGCCGATTGGACGACCTACCACGCCGACGGCGCGCTCAGTGGGGTCGATCAGAGCAGCGGGGCCGCCGTCCCGTCGCGGCGGCCTGGAACGTGCCGGGGCTGGCCGGGATCCGTCGACGCTGCGGGCAACGTGTTCGTCCCGACCGGGAACGGCGCCAACGGCCCAGGAAACCCGTTCGACCATGGCAACACCCTGGAGAAGCTCAGTCCCGACGCGGCCGAGCTGGACTATTGGGCGCCGTCGTCGTGGGCCCAGGACAGCGCCGGTGACGCTGACCTGGGCTCGGTCTCGCCCGAGCTGCTGCCCGGCAACCTGGTCTATCAGGGCGGCAAGAACGGCAATGGTTACCTGATGTCCACCACCAGCCTCGGCCACATCGGCGGCGAGCTGTTCAGCGCGCCCGTGTGCACCAGCTTCGGCTCCGACGCCTACGCGAACGGGATCCTGTATGTCGCCTGCACGAGCGGGGTGCACGCCCTCAACCTCGACGCCGCGAACCACCGCTTCGCGCCGCGCTGGACGGGCCCGGCCGACGCCAACGGCCCACCGATCATCGCGGGCGGCCAGGTCTGGGTGACCGCCACTCAGAGCGCGAAACTCTACGGTCTCGATCCTCTGACCGGGACGGTCAGGGTCACCCAGCCGACGCCGGCCATGGAGCACTTCATCACCCCCGCGGCGTCAGACGGCCGCCTGTTCCTGGCCACCGGCACGACCCTGAACGCGTACACGATCGCGACCGCGCTCGCCCCACCCACCCCCCCGACCCCGCCGGCGCCGCCCCCACCCATCCCACCGGTCCCCAAACCGCCGGCCAGCTGCCGCGTGGCGGTCAAGCTGACGCTGCGGGTCCCCAGGCGCCAACGGATCGTCAAGGTGACCGTCTACCGCGGTGCTCGCCGCCTGCTCGTCCGGCGCGGCCGCCGGCTGCGTCGTGTCTCGCTCGCCCATCTGGGGACGGGGACCTACTCCCTGCGCGTGCACGAGACACCGCGGCACGGGCGACGCCTCACCCTTGATGTCCGGGTGCGCAACTGTCGGCTGCTCAAGGCGCGCCGCCGGCGGTGATTGCCCCCGAGCCCGACGGGCGGACGGTCCCCGCCCTGGATCACGTCCAGGTGGCCGCCCCGCCCGGCTGCGGACCGGCCGCCCGCCGCTTCTACGGCGAAATGCTCGGGCTCTCAGAGCTGGCCAAGCCCGAGCCGTTGCGCGCCCGGGGTGGTGTCTGGTTCGCGCTGGGTACCGGACAGCTGCACGTCGGCGTCGAGGATCCATTCCGCCCGGCCCACAAGGCCCACCCGGCGCTGCGCTACCTCGATGTCCCGGCGCTCGAGAGTCTGGCAGCGCGGCTGCAGGCCGCCGGGGTAACGGTTAGATGGGACGCCGAGCTGAGCGGCGTGCGCCGCTTCTATACCGAGGACCCGTGGGGCAACCGCCTCGAGCTGCTCGCGCCGGGTTCTCGGTGACGCGCGTCGCCGCTGGTCGCTGAGGGCGGGATAACTCGGCTACGGGCGGGCCGCCGGATCCGCTGGCAGCGATTTGGTGTGCCAGGAGCGACAAATCGCGGTTGGGCTACGCGGTCTTGAGGTCGGGGGCGTTGCGCTCTCCCTCGCCGCGGTAGCGCGGGCCCCGGTAGGGGCCGGGCTTGTTCCGGGGCTTGCCGCCCGGGAGGGCCAGGCGCAGGATCGTGCGCTGGACCATCCCCAGCTGCTGGGAGAATGGGCCGGTGTTGTAGGGCAGGTCGTAGCGCTCGCAGATTTCGCGCACCTTCGGGGCGATCTCCCCGTAGCGCGTGCTGGGCATGTCCGGGTACAGGTGATGCTCGACCTGGTAGCCGAGGTTGCCGCTGATCACGTGGAACATGGGGCCACCGTCGATGTTGGCCGCGCCCAGCAGCTGGCGCACGTACCACTCGCCCTTGCTCTCCTCGGCGGTCTCCTCCTGGGTGAAGGTGTAGGTCTGATCCGGGAAGTGGCCGCAGAAGATGATCGCGTAGGACCAGACGTTGCGGATCAGGTTGGCCGCCACGTTTGCGGTCAGCGTGCGCTTGAACGGTTCGCGGAAGGAGCGACGAGCGACGAGCTGGCCCAGGAGGGTGTCGGCTCCGGCCGGTGACTTGCGGGTCGCCTTGCGCGCCACCCGCCGCGCCTTGCGGGAGAGGCCCTGGGTCCGGCTCTCGTCGCGGGCCTTGGCCGCCAGCACCCCGGCCTCGATCGCGACCATCACGGCGCCACTGATCACCGGCCAGGCGATGTAGTCCTTGACGATCTGAGTGCGCGCCTTGCCGGCGATCCCTCTGAGCTCCTTGCGCAGCTGCTTGGTGTCCTTCTCGCCCCTGCGGATGGCTTCGAAGTTGAGGTCGTGCAGGGCGACGCCCCACTCGAACGCCATCGCCAGCAGGACGTTGTAAAACGGCTGGAACAGATAGACCGGGTTCCAGGGCTGCGCGGTGTCGATCCGCATGATCTCGTAGCCGAGGTCGCGGTCCTTGCCCCGGATATTGGTGTAGGTGTGGTGGATGAAGTTGTGGGAATGGCGCCACGCCTCGGCCGTCGAGGCCGTGTCCCAGTCCCAGACCTTGGAGTTGATGACCGGGTCGTTCATCCAGTCCCACTGACCGTGCATGACGTTGTGGCCGATCTCCATGTTCTCGAGGATCTTCGAGAACCCGAGCGTGGCGGCCCCCAGCAGCCACGGCGCCCGCCAGCGCGAGGCGATCAGCTCGGCGCGGCCGAACAGCGCCAGCCGCCGCTGGAAGGCGATCATCGAGCGGATGTAGGTGGCGTCGCGCTCGCCCAGGTCGGCCTTGACCTGCTCGTGGAGCTCATCGAATTCCACGCCGATGGCCTCGATCTGCTCCGGGGTCATCCGGTGCAGGGGATTGTCGGACGGGTCGACCGTGGGCGTCTCTGAGGGGCCGTGGCCGTTCTGTACGGCGGTTGTCATGCGTTCTCCTCGATGTCGCAGGTCAGAGTTCGATCTCGATCGGTCCTTCGGGGGCATGGATGCAGGTGCGGATGACCTCACCCTCTTCGCCGTGCACTTTGCCCGTGCGAAGATCGCGCACGCGCCCGGAGCGAAGCTCGCCCACGCAGGTGTGGCAGATGCCCTCGCGGCACCCGTAGGGCAGGTCCAGGCCAGCCGCTTCGCCGGCTACCAGGATCGGGACGCTCCCGTCGGATTCGGCCTCGGTGTCGGAGGTCAGGAACTTGATCGTGCCTCCCTCGCCTTCGTCGCCGTCGCCCAGGCCGAGCTTGGGCTGGAAGCGCTCCATGTGCAGGTGCTCGTCGAGCTGGGCGGAGTCAAAATGCTCGCCGAAGGCGTCGAGCATGTCGGTCGGTCCGGAGATGAAGGTCTCGCGCTCGCGCCAGTCGGGGCACAGCTCGTCGAGGTCGGCCGGGCTCATCCGGCCGGCGTCGGCCGTGAGCTGCTCATGCAGGACAAACCTCGGCTGGCGCCGGGCGAGCGCGCGCAGCTCGTCACCGAAGATGACCTGCTCGGGCTTGCGCGCCGAGTGCAGGAGCACGGCGTCGTCGAGCTCGCCGGTTCGATCGAGGTGACGGATCATGCTCATGATCGGGGTGATGCCGCTGCCGGCGCTGATGAACAGCAGCCGGCCGGGCAGGCGCTCGGGCAGCTGGAAATCGCCCTCCACCCCACCGAGCGCCACGATCGTCCCGGGGCGGCCCCGCCGGACCAGGTAGGGCGAGACCTTGCCGGCGTCGACGTTCTTGACCGTGATGCTGATCAGCCCGTCGGGGCGGGCGGGATCGGAAGTCAGTGAGTAGGCCCGCCAATGCCGAACGCCTTCGATGTCGAGCCCGATCCGCAGATACTGACCGGCTTCGTGTCCACCCCAGCGGTAGCCCGGCTTGATCAGCACGGTGGCGGCATCGGGCGTCTCGGACTCGATCTGCTCGATCCGCCCCCGCAGCTCGCGCGTTGACCACAGCGGGTTGATCAGCTCGAGGTAATCGTCGGGGAGCAGCGGCGAGCTCAGCGCCGCCAGCGCGCGCAGAACGCGCCGCTGGACGGGGTGAACGTTGGGCCTGGCTCCTCTCTCCGGCATATGCTTTCTACTGAAAAGTAATATCCGCTTCGGTACAGTTCTACACGATTTGAGTTCGCAAGGGGCACAAGCCTCCGGCGCGCCCGGTTCCGGGGCCGCTCGCCGGGCCGGCACACGCGGTGTCCCGCGGTCCGTGCGCGAGCCGCTGATCCTCGAGGTGGCCGGTCAGGTGTTCGCGTCCGACGGCTACGAGCGCGCCTCGATGGACCGCATCGCCGAGCTGGCCGGGCTGTCCAAGCCGATGCTCTACGCCTATTTCGGCTCCAAGGAAGGCCTCTACTCGGCCTATATCGAGGTGACCGGCCGTGAGCTCGTAGAGCGCCTGGCCCGCGCCAATCAGACGCAGGTTCCCCGGGGAGCCCGGCTGCGCGAGCCGATCTCCGAGTTCCTGTCCTTCGTGTCTGAGCACCGCGACGGGTGGAAGGTCCTGTTTGGGGAGGTGACCGCCAGCCGTCCGCTGGTCAAGCTCGTCGCCCAGCTGCGCGCTCAGATCGTCGATGAGGTGCGGCGGATGCTCGAGGCCGGCACCGGGTCCTGGCCCGGGCTGGCGCCGCCCGCCTCCGACGGCGTGGCCCACGCGATCGTGGGCGCCGGCGAATCGCTGGCCAACTGGTGGCTCGATCATCCCGCCGTCAGCCGCGAAGACGTCACCGACTGGTACGTGGGGCTGACCCAGGCGGCGATCATGTCCGCGCACCGGCGCGGTCCCACGGCCGCACGAGCCCCGCGCTAGAGCAGCGCCTCCAGCCCGACCACGGGCGAGTCCTCGAGTCCACCGACCCGGCGCACGGCCAGCAGCACTCCGGGCATGAACGACTCGCGGTCGACCGAATCGTGGCGGATGGTCAGTGTCTGGCCCACGTCGCCGAGGATCACTTCCTGATGAGCGACCAGGCCGGGCAGTCGGACCGAGTGCACCGGCACCTCGTATCCCTCCTCCCCGCGAGCCTCGGCCATCAGCTTGGCGGTCCGGGCGGCGGTGCCGCTGGGTTTGTCGACCTTGCCGTCGTGATGCAGCTCGATGATCTCGGCGGCGCGCATGTGGCGGGCCGCCTCGGCGGCGAAGCGCATCATCAGCACCGCGCCGATGGCGAAGTTCGGGGCCACGAACACGTTGGCCCGGGCGTCACGGAAGGCCTCGAGCTCAGCGGCCGGAAAGCCGGTCGTCCCGATCACCACGTGTACGCCGGCCTCGACGGCCTGGCGCGCGTTGGGCAGCGCCGTGGTGGGCACGGTGAAGTCGACCAGCACCTGCGGCTCGGCGCTCAGCGCCTGCTCGAGAGAGACGCCCAGAGCCGGATCGGCGCGCGCGACGAGCTCCAGGTCGGAGGCCGCGGCGACCGCCCCGCAGACCGTCTCGCCCATGCGGCCGGCGGCACCGGCCACCGCCACCCGGATCATGACGCGGTCGGCGCCAGCTCCGGCGCCACCGCCGCCAGGGCGTCGTCGAAGCGACCCTGGTCAGGGCCGATCCCGGCCGCCGACAGCCGCTCGGGCGCCCACAGCTCGCGGCTGAGGTCGATCAGGTCCTGGTGGGAGACGGCGTCGATGCGCTCGATCGCCTCGTCGATCGGCATCAGCCTGGCGCCGGCCAGAACCTCTGACCCGAGCCGACTCATCCTCGCTCCCGTCGACTCCAAAGAGAGGACCACTCGGCCCTTGAGGTTCTCCTTGGCCCGCTGAAGCTCGTCCGCCGTCGCGGGCTCCTCCACGCAGCGCACGAGTTCGGTGCCGACCACGGCCAGGGCGGCTTTGAGGTTCTCGCCCCGGGTGCCGACGTAGAGGCCGATCTGGCCGGTGTCCTGGTAGGAACTGACGAACGAGAAGACCGCGTAGGCCAGGCCGCGTTGCTCGCGCACCTCCTGAAAGAGGCGGGACGACGAGGTGCCCCCGAAGACGGTGTCGAGCACGCGCAGGGCGAAGCGGCGGTCGTCGTGGCGCGAGAGCCCGGAGGCGCCCAGGCAGACATGAAACTGTTCGGTGTCCTTGCGCTCAAAGCTGCGCCGGGCGCCCTCGGGCAGGCGCAGCGGTGCGGCGCTGGGCGGTGAGCCGGCGGTACGGGCGGGGCTCGGTACCCGCTCGGCCGCCAGGCGGACGAACTCGTCGTGATCGACCGCGCCGGCGGCGGCGATGACCACGTTGGCCGGCGTGTAGCGCGCGGCGTGAAAGGCGGCGATGTCGGCGGACGGAGTTTTCGAGACGACGTCGGCGGTGCCGATGATCGCCCGTCCCAGCGGGTCATCGCCGAAGGTCGCCTCGCCGAGCAGATCGAAGACCTTCTCCTGCGGGTCGTCCTCGTACATGGCGATCTCCTCGAGGATCACCTCGCGCTCGGAGTCGAGATCGGTCAGCGTCGGCCGGAAGATCATGTCGGCCATCACGTCAAAAGCGTCGGCCAGGTGGTCGTCGATCACCCGGGCGAAGACCGATGTGGTCTCCTTGCCGGTGCCGGCGTTGAGCTCGGCCCCCATGCCGTCGAAGATCTGATCGATCTCCAAAGAGCCGTACTTGGCCGTCCCCTTGAACAGCAGGTGCTCGAGCAGGTGCGACAGCCCCGCCTGCGGATCGGCCTCGTAGCGAGAGCCGGTCCCGACCCAGAAGCCGAGCGACACGGACCGGACGGAGGGCATGGCCTCCGTCACGATCCGGACGCCCGACTCGAGCGTCGTCAGGCGGTGGTCTTCGCGCACTGAGCGGTGCTCAGCGCTTAGCTGCGCTCGGGGTCGCGGTCGCGATTCCGGCCGCGGTCGCGATCCCCGCCCCGGCCGCGGTCGCGATCACGCGGACCACGGTCGCGGTCCCGGTCGCGCGGTGGCCGGTCACGGCCTCGCGCAGCGGCGCCGCCGTTATCGGC
>JBOGYN010000229.1:0-2098 GCA_050696855.1 Solirubrobacteraceae bacterium
GCCTATGCCACTCGAGGCGCTATCAGATTGTCGGAGTTTGCGGGCGTCTACCCGGGGTTTCGGCCGCAGAGGGGGGTCCGCGGCCTTTTCCCGACCGGCGTGCCGGCCGCTCGTTGGTGGACCCTGGCGATGAGTGCCAGGCGTCATGTTGACGATCGGGAAGCTGGGCGCGAGCCGTGGCCAGCTTCGATACTACGAGCAGCAGGTGGCGGCGGGAGTCGAAGACTATTACGCGGGTACGGGTGAGGCTCCCGGGGTGTGGCACGGCACCGGGGTTGACGCGCTCGGCCTCAACCAGGGTGAGCGGGTTGAGCGCGGCCCGTTCATGGCGCTGATGCAAGGACGGCATCCCGGCGATGGGACGGTCCTGCGTCCGATGGGGAAGTGCTCGACGGTGGCCGCCTTGGATTTGACGTTCTCGGCGCCGAAGTCGGTGAGTGTGCTGTTCGCGATCGCCGACGATGAGACGTCTGATGCGTTGCGTGATGCGCACGAACGGGGGGTCGACGAGGCGCTGGCGTATCTGGAGCGTGAGGCGTGCTTCACGCGGCGCGGTCACAGCGGTGCGGAGCGGGTGCGCGGCGGGGGGTTTATCGCCGCCGCGTATCGGCATCGGATGTCGCGGACCGGCGACCCTCAGCTGCACACGCACATGGTGGTCGCGAACATGACCCTCGCCCAGGGTAGACACACGGCGCTTGACGCGCATGCGCTGTACGAGCACAAGTCGGCGGCTGGTGCTGTGTATCGGGCCGTACTGCGGGCTGAGGTGCGCGAGCGCTTGCCTTGGGTGAGCTGGTGCCCGGCTGGCCGTGGACTGTTCGAGATCGAGGGGATCCCGGATTTGGTGCTGCGCCATTTCTCCCAGCGGCGGGTTGAGATCGAGGAGCGGGCGAAGGAGCTGGCGGGCGCGGGTGAGGGGGTGCTGTCGCGCGAGCGGATGCAGGGGATCGCGCTGGCGACCCGGCGCGCGAAGGCTTACGGCGTTGACGGCCCGAGTTGGCGTGAGCAGGCCCGTGCTCGCGCGGCCGAGCACGGCCTCGGCGAAGCAGAATTGAGCGCATTGCATGACCGGCGAGCCACTGAGGCCGATAGTCCGGGCCTGGAGCAGCTGTTCGCGCGGCTGTCGGGGCCTGATGGCCTGACGGCGATGCACAACGCGTTTGCGTGCCGGCACGCGATCGCCGAGATCGCCGGCACGTTCGAGCAGGGCGCTACGACGTCGCAGCTGGAGGACGCCACCAGCCGCTACCTGGATGATCCCGGCGTTCAGCGAATCAGCCCCGAAGGAGAGCGCGAGACTCGGTACACGACGCTTGACCTGCTCGCGCACGAGAGCCGGATCATCAATGCGGCCGAACGTCGAAACGCTGACCAGACCGACGCGCTGGCTCGCGGGCTGGTCGACCGGGTCCTCGCGCGTCATCAGCCGCCGCTCACCGACGACCAGGCAGCAGCGGTCCACGAGATCGCGTCCCGCGGCCGCGGCATCGAGACGGTTCAGGCGCTCGCCGGGACCGGGAAGACGACAATGATCGGCGCGCTCGCCGACGCGTACCGGCTCGCCGGCTGGCGCATTCTCGGGGCGGCGCCGACGGGCCGGGCGGCGCGTCAGCTCCGAAACGTCGCCGGAATCGCCGCAGGCACGATGCACGCTCTGGTGGGAGAGCTCGAGTGGACCGACGGGTTTTCCTCGCGCACCGTTCTGGTGATCGACGAAGCGGGGATGGCGCCGACGCGGATCACCGCCGAGCTTCTCGCGCACGCCGAACAGGCCGGCGCGAAAGTGATCGCCATCGGCGATCCTGGGCAGCTTGGCTCCGTTGAGGCTGGCGGCTGGCTGGCAGCCCTCTCGCGTCGCCAGCCAGGTCCGCAGCTGCGCGAGGCGGTCCGTCAGCGCGACGGCGGAGAGCGACGCGCACTCGAAGCGCTCCACGACGGCCGGCCCGGCCAATACCTCGCGCACAAGCAAGAGGCGATCGCCGTCCACGCCACCGAAGCCGACGCTCGCTCGGCGCTCGTTGAGCAATGGCACGCCGCTCAACGCGAGCACGGTGCAAGCGCGGTGATGATCGCCCGGGACAACTACGCCAGCGAG
>JBOGYN010000230.1:0-7861 GCA_050696855.1 Solirubrobacteraceae bacterium
CCGTCACCTCGGGCTTGCTCATCACGTAGGCGCCCCAGCCGGCGCCGATCACCTCGGTGTTCTTGAGCAGCAGGCGGTTGACCTTGACCTCGGGGATCGCGCCGCCGGTGAAACCGACCACCACCAGTCGTCCACCCTCGCGCAGCGAGCGCAGGCTGTCGGTGAAACGGTCCCCTCCGACCGGATCAATCACCACGTGCACGCCGCCCCCGCTCAGCTCGGTCACCTGGTCCTTCCAGGCCGCGTCGGCGCGGACGACGTGGTCGGCGCCCGCCGCGCGCGCCACGCGCTCCTTCTCGTCGTTTGAGACGACCCCGATCGTCTGCGCGCCGAGACCCTTGGCCACCTGGAGCGCGGCGGTCCCGACCCCCCCGGCGGCACCGTGCACGAGCACGGTCTCGCCTTGTTTGAGGCGGCCGCGGAGCTTCAAGGCGAAGTAGGCGGTGTGATAGTTGAGGACCAGACCGGCCCCCTGCTCGAAGCTGAGCTCATCGGGGATCTTGAAGGTGAAGAACGCGGGCGCGGCCACCACCTCGGCGAACGCCCCCAGCATGCAGAACGCAGCCACCCGGTCTCCGGCTTTGACCGCCGCGTCGGCGGGTGCGCTGCGGACCACGCCGCCGACCTCGGAGCCGGGCACGAACGGGAGCGGCGGCTTGAACTGGTACTCGCCGCGCGACTGCAGGACCTCGGGAAACGACACCCCGGCGGCATGCACATCGACGATCACGCCGCTCCCGGGCGAGAGCATGTGCGAGGCCTCGGGCTCGGGGAGGTCGGCCGGCTTCAGGGCGGAGGCCGGCCCGGACAGCTCGGTGATCTGCATCGCTCGCATGCGGCGGGAGCCTAAACGAACTCTTCCTCGATCACGCGGATGGCGCGCGGTGGCGCCCGCATGATCTCGAGTCCGGCGATCAGGTCCATGGCGGCGGCAAAGCGCGACTCGAGCACGGGATGGACCACCATCACCAGCCGCGCCTGATCGCGCATTCCCTTCTGGACCACGGACTTCACCGAGACGTCCTGGAGCGCGAGCACCTGGGCGACCTGGGCCAGGACACCGGACTCGTCGGCGACTTCGAGATGCAGATAGAACGAGGAGACGACGTCGGAGACGATCTCCAGGCGCTCGGTGGCCGGGGGGGTCGAGGCGGGCGGGATCATCGCGCTGATCACGTCACCGAGGACCGCCGACGCTGTCTGGGGGCCGCCCGCCCCGGGACCCGACATCGTGATCTCGGTGATCTCCTCGGACTCGACGGTGACGGCGTTGAAGGGGCCGTTGACCGACGCGAGCGGGTGTCCGGGGTACAGGAAGGCCGGGTAGACGCGGACCGAGAGGCCGGTCGCCCCGACCCGCTCGGCGGTCCCGATCAGCTTCAGCCCCAACCCGAGGTCGCGGGCGTACTCGAGGTCGTCAGGCTGGATCTGCTCGATCCCCTCGTAGGGGACCTGGTCGATGTGGACCGGGGTCTCAAAGGCCAGCCGGGCGAGGATCGCCATCTTGGCGGCGGCGTCGCGCCCGTCCACGTCATCGGAAGGATCGGCCTCGGCGTAGCCGAGACGCTGGGCGTCGGCCAGGGCGGCCTCGAAGGTCGCGCCGGTCCGAGCCATCTCGGTGAGGATGAAGTTGGTGGTGCCGTTGACGATCCCGTGCACGCGGTCGATCGTGGCTCCGGCCAGCGACTCCTGGAGGACACGAATCACCGGCACCACGCCGGCCACGGCGCCCTCGAACCGCAGCTGCACCCCCCGCTCACGGGCCTCGTCCCACAGCTCCTCGCCGTGATGGGAGAGCAACTGCTTGTTGGCGGTGACCACGTGGCGCCCGGCCCGCATCGCCGCCAGCAGATACTCACGCGCCGGCTCCAGGCCGCCGATCAGCTCCACGATCAGGTCTGAGCCCTCGAGGATCTCGTCGAAGGCACCCGAGCTGGTGGTCAGCACGCCGGAGAGCTCGGGACGCAGCCCGGTCATCCGCTCGATCCGATCAGCCTGGCGGGGCAGCAGGTCCACGAACGCCGCCCCTACCGTGCCCCGCCCCAGGACTCCGACCCGAAACGCAGTCAAGGTGTGACGTCCCGGCTCATCAGGTCTCCGTAGGTCTCGCGCCGGACGGCCAGGCGCGCGTCGCCGTCGCGGCAGAAGACCACCGGCGGTCGCGGCACCCCGTTGTAGTTGTTGGCCAGCGAGTAGCCGTAGGCCCCGGTGGCCGGGGTGACGACGACATCGCCGGGCGCCGGATCCACCAGCGCGACATCGCGGACGATCACGTCGCCGGACTCGCAGTGCTTGCCGGCCAGCTGACAGATCTCGCCACCGGCGTGAAACGGCCGATCGGCGATCAGGACCTCGTAGCGTGAGTCGTAGAGCATTGGGCGCAGGTTGTCCGACATCCCGCCGTCAACCGCGACCCAGGTCGACACGTTGCGCTTGACCGTCTCCACGGTGTAGAGCGTGACAGTCGAGTTGGCCACCAGCGCGCGACCAGGTTCGAGCAGCAGCCGCTTGCCGGGGCCCAGCTCGGCATGGAGGGCCGACACGATCGCTTCCACGTACTCCTCGGGCGCGGGCGGGTGCTGGTCGGCCGTGTAGGCGGCGCCGAGCCCTCCTCCCAGGTTGTAGACCGGGAAGTCCCCGAGGCTGGCGATGGCCCGCACGGCCGCTCGGAACGGCTCGAGCTCGAAGAGCTGCGAGCCGATGTGGAAATGCAGGCCGACCAGTCGCAGCGAACGACTCTTGCGCAAGCGGTCGATCGCCGCCCGGGCCTGCTCCATCGAGAAGCCGAATTTCGAATCCTCCTGACCGGTCGAGATCTTGCGATGCGTGTCACCGGCCACGTTGGGGGTGACGCGAATCAGCACCTCCTGGCCCGGGCGCAGCTCGGCGGCGAGGGGTTCGAGGCGCTCGAGCTCGTCGCGGCTGTCCAGCACGATGTGGCCGACCCCCGCCTGCAGCGCCTCGCGCAGCTCCGCGGTGGACTTGGCGTTGCCGTGCAGGTAAGTCCGGCCGGGATCGAAGCCGCCGGCCAGGGCCAGCGCCAGTTCGCCGCCCGAGGCCACGTCGCAGGCCAGACCCTCTTGGGCCAGCGTGCGGTAGACGGCCGTGCACGGGAACGCCTTGGAGGCGAAGAGGACATCGAAGTCCTCGTGGCGCGCGGCCAAGGCGTCGAGGAAGGCCCGCGCCCGGGCGCGCAGGTCGTCCTCCACCACCACGTAGGCCGGGGTGCCGAACTCCTCCGCCAGCTCCAGCGCGTCGCAGCCACCCAGCTCGAGGCGACCGCGTTGGTTGACCCGCGTGCCGAGCGGCAGCAGGTGCGACAGCGGGGTGGCGGTACCGGCGTCCACGGGCCGGGAGAAAGATACGGACCCGAGCGGGGCGTGACCCCCAAGGGGCCCTAAGCTGGGCGAGATGTGGCGCAATCGGGTGATCGATCCCGTTCGGCCGGCGCGGACCGGCCGTCACGACGGGCTCGCCTACACCCTCTGGCTTCCGGCTGGTGACGGGTCCCCGGCCGCAGGGGTTCTGGTAGTGCACGGCGCCGGTTCCCAGAAGGAGAATCAGTATGACTTCGCCCGCGCCGCGATCCCGCTCGGCCTGGCCGTCCTCACCTTCGATCAGCGCGGGCACGGAGAGACCGGCGGCTGCCTGGACGGTCGGGCGGTCAGCGACGTGGTGGCGATGGCCGGCCTGCTGCGCGACGAATTGGCGGCGCCGGCCGCCCTGGCGCTGCGTGGCTCGAGCATGGGCGGGTACCTGGCCATCCGCGCCGCCGCCGAGGCGGGGGCGCAGGCCGTGGTGGCCATCTGCCCGGCCACCGCCGGCGGTTTGCGCCGGGGCCTGGAGCAGGGCACGTTGTCTTTTGAGGCCGACCGGCCGTCGCTGGAGACGCTGCTTGACTCCGGTGATCTGGCGCCGGTCGTGGCCGCGCTACCGGCGCCGCTGCTGCTCATGCATGCCCAAGGTGACGAGCGCGTCCCGATTCAGCACTCCCGTGAGCTCGCGAGCGCCTTTCACGCCCCGGGCAGCCGTCTGATCGAGGTTCCCGGCGGCCATCACCGCTCGGTCCAGCACGACGACGACCTGCAGGCGGCGAGCCTGCGATTCGTGCAGAAGGCCTTGGGTCTGCGCTAGCCCCCGAGCAGGTTGCCGACCGCCGCGCCGGCCTGAGAGACAGTGTTGCCGGCTGAGCCCGTGACCTTCTTGACCACCGTCGCCACAGGCCCGGTCGGCACCGTCACGGTGATCGGTGGCCCGGCGGGCACGGTCACGGTGACGGGGGGCTTGGTCGGAACCGAGACGGTCACGCCCCCTCCGCCGCCGGTGGTGCCCCCAGCACCCGTGCTGCCACCGCTGCCCGTGGTCGGACGGCCGTTGGTCGCGCCGCCCGGGGAACCGCCGCCCGTCGAGCCGGCACCGCCGCCGGCCGGGGGCGTCGCGCTGGAGCTGGGGCCCCCCAGGCTCGCCTGGCCGGACCGGGGCGTCGTGCGCCGATTCGCGGCCGGACGCGTGCCGGCCCGGCTCAGCGGAACCGCTCGAGCCGCCCCAGCGGCACCGACGACGGCGCGCAGACGGCGAGCGACCCGCGAGCCGGCCACCGGTGAGGCGTCGAGCCGAAGCGCGGCCGGCGATTGCTGGCCGGCGATCTTCGGCCAGCCGCGAAACGCAACGACGGCGCTGGCGATCACAAACAGGGCAGCGGCACAGGCGAGCACCGAACCGGCGGTTCCAAAACCAGCGACATATGCCCGGGTTGCTCGCATAGCTCGAAAGCGACTTAGGTGGGCAAGGTACCGGAAAAGAGCTCGTCAGCCCAGTGCAAAGTCATCGGCAACGTTTGGGCGCCGCTTAGGCCGTGTGTCAAGATCTTCAGACACTATGGCTTCCCCTCGCTCATTTGGCCGCGACACCGGGCTGCAGGCCCGGATGCTGTTCACCCTGTTCCTGCTCGGTCTTGTCTACGCGGTGCTGATCGCTGTCCTGATCGCCTCCGGAGCGGGCGCGGTCACGATCGCGGTGATCGCCGCAGCGCTGTTCCTCGTCCAGTACTTCACCTCGGACAAGATCGCGCTCTACTCGATGGGCGCGCGCGAGGTCAGTCCGGAAGAGGCCCCGGCGCTGCACGGCACGATCGAACGCCTCTGCATCCAGGCCGATCTGCCCAAGCCGCGGGTGGCGATCGCCGACACGCCGATGCCCAACGCGTTCGCGATCGGACGCTCTCCGAGCAAGGCGACCGTGTGCGCAACCACCGGCATTCTCGAGCTGCTCAACCCGGCCGAGCTCGAGGGCGTCCTCGCTCACGAGCTCACCCACGTGCAGAACCGTGACGTGTTGGTCATGACGATCGCCAGCTTCTTTGCCGCGATCGCGTCCTTCATCGTCCAGATGGGCTTCTGGTTCGGAGGCGCCTTCGGCGGCGATGACAACGACAACGGCCCCGGGGCGATCGTCGTGATCCTCGTCTCGGCCGTCGTCTACATGATCTCCTTCGTGCTCATCCAGGCGCTCTCGCGCTACCGGGAGTTCGCCGCCGATCGCGGCTCGGCGATCATCACCGGGCGACCGAGCGCACTCGCCTCGGCGCTGGTCAAGATCAGCGGCACGATGGACCAGATCCCCCAGCGCGACCTCCGGGCCGCCAACGGAGAGCTCGCCGCCTTCTACATCTTCCCGCCCAAGGCCAAGCAGACAGTCGCGACCCTGTTCTCGACCCATCCGCCGCTCGAGGCCCGGCTCGAGGCGCTCAGCCGGCTCGAGTCCCAGCTTCAGGGCACGGCCTCGTAGGCGGCAGCCAGATGGGTTTCCTGGACGTTCTCACTGGCAAGCGCAAGCTGGCTCAACCGGCCGCCGACCGGCTGTTTGCCATGACCACTGCCTACGTCACGTTCGAGACGACGCTCGAGATCACCACCCGCGGAACGGCGGCGATCGTCTTTCAGTCCCTGGCCACTTCGGACTTCCGCTCGATCGTGACCGACATGGAGGAGGTCGTGCGCGCGACGGCCGGAGACAGCGGCACGACCGTGGAGACCTCCGAGGACAGCTTCGGCTTCAGCTGGCTGGTCCTGCGCGGCGCTCAGTTCGACGACCTCGTGGTCGGCATCAACGCCGTCTCAAGCGCGCTCGAGGGCGGCGGCTACGGGGAGCGGGTCCTGTGCGCAGTGTTCGCCTTCTCGGACTCTTCCCAGCGCCCGATCTACATGATCTACAACTACAAGCGCGGCTCGTTCTACCCCTTCGTTCCGTCATCGGGTGCGCAGCAGCGCGACAACGAGCGCGAGTTGGTGCTCAAGGCCCAGATCGGCTCCGAGATGCCGATCGAGCCTGAGCTCACGCGCTGGTTTCCGCTCTGGGGAATCCCCATTTGAGCGCCCCCGGGCGCCCGATCCTCCTCAACCGCCGCGCCGCCACTCGTCCCACGATCACCGGGGTCGAACGCTTCACCGCCGAGATCATCCCGCGCCTGCGGGCGCTGGATCCCGAGCGCTACGCGATCGCGGAGCCTCCCCCCCGGGCCCGCGGACGCGCGGCCGGACAGGCGTGGGAGCAGACCGCACTTCCAGCCCAGGCCGCCCGGATGCGGGCGGCCCTGGTCTTCTCACCGGCCAACCTGGCTCCCCTGCTGTGGCCGCGCAACGTCCTGGTCATGCACGATGCCGCGGTTCTGCGGGAGCCCGACGCCTACTCGCGCGCCTACCGGCTGTGGCATCGCTACGCCGGGCTGACCTGCGCCCGGCGGGCGCTGCGGGTGATCACCGTCTCGGAGTTCTCGCGCCAGGAGCTGACCCGATTGGTCGGCTTGGACCCGGCCCGGGTGGCGGTGATCGGCGGTGGGGTGAGCGAGAGCTTTCACCCCCGGGCCGATCCGGTGCCCGTGGCGCGACGACTCGGGCTCTCGCGCCCCTACGTGCTCACGATCGCCACCGACGACCGCCGCAAGAACCTCCCCGCGCTGGCGCCGGCTGCGGCCCGCCTGCACGAACTGGGCATCGATCTCGTCCACGCCGGCGACACCCGCCCCTACTTCGCCGCCGCTGACGGCGGGGGGGCGATGCGATCGCTGGGATACGTGGCCGACGGCGATCTGCCCGGCCTCTACGCGGGGGCCCGCGCCTTCGTGCTCCCCTCGCGCTACGAAGGGTTCGGGCTGACCTGCCTGGAGGCGATGGCCTGCGGCGCACCGGTGGTCGCGGCCGACCGCGCGGCTCTGCCCGAGACCTGCGGCGACGCGGCGCAGCTCGTCGATCCCGACGATCACTCCGCGCTGGCCCAGGCCGTGGTCGCCGCTGCCAGCGACGAAGATCTGCGCGGCCGCCTGCGGGCCGCCGGGCTGCGACGGGCGGCGTGCTTCACCTGGGAGCGGGCCGCCCGGGAAGTGCACGCGCTGCTGCTCTCGCTGATCTCGGCCTGAACGTACGCTACCCTCAAGCATTCTCGGGCTCGCGCCCCGAGCCCATGACCGATTTTCAAAGTCGGCAGCAACAGTCTGCGTCAGGCCGCGCGAGCCGGCGCAACAGACCAGAACAAGGAGATACCTTGCGTACTCTCATTCTCGGCGGAGACGGCTTCTGTGGTTGGCCGACTTCCTTACACCTCTCGGCCTGCGGCCATGAGGTAGCGATCGTCGACAACCTCGCCCGGCGCAACGCCGACGTCGAGCTCGAGGCTGATTCCCTGACCCCGATCAAGCCGATCGGCACGCGCCTGGAGGCCTGGCGCGAGCTCACTGGCAACGAAATCCCCTTCCACCGCTTCGACGTCGCCGAGAACTACCGGGTGATGCTCGACCTGATCGTCGACTGGCAGCCCGACGCGATCGTGCACTTCGCCGAGCAGCGCGCGGCTCCGTACTCGATGA
>JBOGYN010000231.1:0-2269 GCA_050696855.1 Solirubrobacteraceae bacterium
AGGTTGACCAGTTCTCACTGGTCGTGACGGCCCGCAAGCCCAGCTGACCGCTCTGGCCGCGATGCTAAATGTGCGAAATCGCCTCCGCGCCATGTGGCCGGACGCCGACCAGTGGCTGGCGCAAGCCGTGGCCCTGCCAGTTGTTCCGATGCCTCTGAGACTACGACTGCTAGCCCGTTGTGGTCACCGGTTCGGAGAATGGTCACGCATCCGTTCCGGAACACTAATTCAGGGGTCTCGGCTCTCCGTCGGTCGCGACACGTTTGTGAACCGGGATTGTCTCATTGAGGCAGTCGCGTCGATCGATATCGGCGACGAAGTGCACATTGGCCCTCGCGTGCACATCGTGACAGTTAGTCACGAAATCGGGCCATCGGCTCGGCGGGCCGTGAGCAGCATGCCGATGCAGTTCGCATTGGTCACGGCGCCTGGGTGGGGGCCGGCGCAACGGTCCTGCCCGGAGTGCATGTGGGGGACGGCGCTGTCGTCGCTGCTGGGAGCGTGGTGACCATCGACGTGCCTGCCAACACGCTCGTCGGCGGGGTACCGGCGAAGCAGCTGCGGCGGCTTGAATAACCGATCAGACCGTCGGCGCAAGCTCACGGGCTGGCCAGCGGCGGTAGGTGGCAAGCGTGGCGGGCGGTCTCGCGTTACCTGGCTCGCGGCCCTCCGCAGCCTGGGCGGCGTCATAGGTCGATGCGGCGGGGGAGAGGTGAACGATCGGTGTCAGGTCAACGATCCCAGCGCGCCAGCCCTTGGTCTCGGCGGTCCGCGCCCACTGATGGTCAAGCCCCCAGCCCATGCCTTCGGTGGGGAACGGCGTCAGCGTTGAGAGCGTGCACTCGTGGAGAGCCGTGATCGGCCCGATCTCGACGAAGTTTGTCAGTCGCGCGACCGCGCGGCGACGCTTGGTTATCGGCCAAGACGCATGGCTGGTTATGCAGTGGGCGGGCTGAGCAATTCGAAGCCGAAACTGCTCAGCGACGAGCAGGAATGTGTCGAGGAACTGGGGTGGCAAGACAACATCGTCGTCCATGAGCAAAAGCCAGTCAGGCAGGGGCTCAGAACTATCCAGGAGCTTGTTCAGGTTCCCAAACTTTCCCTCCCCGAAGACGCCGGTGATGCGGAACGTGACCGTGTGGCGGCTGCGCCGAAGCTCCCGTTCAGCCATCTCCCAGCTAGCGCGATTCTCCTCGCGGACGACAGCGAGCACGTGCACATCGTGGAGTTTGGCGACACTGTCCTGCGCGGCTGTCAGGCGATCGGCCCGCAAGAGCGAAGGAAGCATCGCAACATCAAGCGCGGCGTCGCGGAGCAGCGCTCCGTGCCAGGTCTTGAGGTCGGGCTGAAAGCGAAAGGCCTGCCGCGATGTTGGTAGCGCCGCGACCCGGCTCAATAGCTCGCGCAGCTGCACGTCGTCAGCCTAGCTGTCAGGGCGCAGGCTTCGCCGGGTCGTCATGGCAAGCCCAGTGAGGGTCGCGCGGTTGGTCAGCCAGTGTCCGGCGAGGGTCACGGCAAAGGCGATCGAAGCCGACGCGGCGAGGGCGACCAGTTCGTTTGCGATCAACCCGGCCGCAACCGCGCCAGCGGCAATCGCGACCAGGCTGACCGCGATCGGGCGCCAGAGGATCCTTATGGGCAGGATTCCGGGCAACCGGCGCACGAACGCAGCCCCGACCATCAGGAGATCGCTGACCGCCATCACGACGAGCGCGATGCCGAGGCCTTCAATGCCCACGGTCGGGAGCAATGCGGCGGCGCACACCAAGCCGATCACGGTATGCGCCATGACAACTCGCAGTGCTTCACCCGCGTGACCCTCAGCGAACAGGAATCCCGCCCCTGCAACGGACAATGGTCCGGACAGGAGCAGGCTTCCGGCTCCCAGCGCCACGACGGTTGCGCCCGGCTCCCAGCGGTGCCCAAAGGCGACGTTCATCAAGGGATGAGCGCTCGCGGCGAGCGGAACCAGCACGAGGCTGCCACCGACGCAGGTGAGGGCCAGCATGCGCGCCACCAGCGCGCGAGGATCGTCGCCCAGGTCGCGTAGCCTCGCCATGCCTGGATAGGAGACGCGACGCAGGGTTTCGAACACAAGCGTGGCGGGCGAGAGCACCCGCCCGGAGAGCGACCACAGGCCGAGCGTCCCGAGGCCCCCCAGCGCTGCCGTCATGGTGTTGAAGCCCTCGTCTCGGAGGAGGCCGAAGAGGTCCACGGCTTGGAATCGCACCCCGAAGCCGAGGATCGGACGGAGTTCCGCGATCGAGAG
>JBOGYN010000232.1:0-1648 GCA_050696855.1 Solirubrobacteraceae bacterium
GTCGCAGTCCATGACGATCGTGACGCGCTTGCCGGCGAGCAGCTCGGGCCAGGACGGCCGCCAGGTGGTCGTTCCCGGGATCGCGACGGCGGGCAGCCCGCACGATCGCGCGGCGAGCATGTCGGGCGGTCCCTCGACGAGAATGATGTGATCCGAGGCCTCGTGGGCTGGGTGTGGGATCAGTCCGAGGCGGGTACCGAGAACGGCGAGCATCTTCGGGTCACGTCGTCCGAATGGGTCGTAGCGAAGAACGCCGCGCAGAGCGCCGTTTCGGTCTCGGATTGGGATGATGATCCGGGCGCCGTCAAATCCAAGGTCAAGCTCGCGGATCACGCAGGTGCTCCATGCGCGCTTGGCTGCGAGCTTGCGGATGAGGTGGCTGTTGTCGGCGAGCATTTCTGCCCAGCGCTGGATGTCGTGCTCGTCGGCCGCTAGCGGTGCCCGGATGGAGTGCTGCGGCAGAGGCTGTTGATGCGCGCTGCTCGGTGGACGGTCCGCAGACCGACGCCTGGCTGGGCCGGGGTCGGCGAGGTCGTGGGCGATCAGCAGCTGCATTGCTGAGCGGGGGGTGTGGCCGGTGGCGATTGCGGCGTCGTAGGCGCCGCCGTGCGCGCCGCATCCGTGGCAGTTGAATGCGCCTGAGGCGAGGTTTACCGAGCACGACGGCGAGCGGTCGGCGTTGTTGTGGGCGGCGGGTTGGGCGAAGCAGCGGACGGGCGCCTCCCGGTTTGACGAGGCTGGGAGGTCGACTGCGAGGGCGGCGTAGAACGCGCGGACGGTCATTCGCAGACCTCTGGCATGTAGGCGGCGAGGAACTCGAACTCGCCGTTGATGAGCGGCACCTGGTGCGGGTAGCGGCCCGCCCAGGCGCAGCACTGCTCCATGCTGAGACTCCCGCGGCGCATCGCGGCTATGCGCTCGTTCGGGGTCATCCGCCACAGCGCCTCGAGCCGCGCGTCGCGCTCGACGGTCATCCGCGTGAGCAGCTCAGTGAACGTATCCGGGGTCATCGGCTCACGCGGCCGGCGCTTTGGTTGTCCGGGGGTTGGGTCATCGCTCGCTCTCCCGGGGCGCGCGGCCGACCAGCGTCGTCTTGCTGAGTCGGATGGCAGGCCGTTGGCCAAGCCCGGCGTCGAGCGTGATGACGCGCGTCTTGGGCTTGTCCTCGATGGCGGTGATCGGCCACCAGACACGGCGGGTGGCGCCGGAGAACTCGACCCGGTCACCGACGCGAAGCGTGGACGCTTCGACGATCAGCGAGCCGGCGCGCGATCTGCGCAGAGCGGGGTTACGGCTCTCCGAGCGGGTGTCAGGGGACATCAGTCGTCGCGCGGGCGGCTTGGTCGTGGTTTCGCGGGGGCTGGTCATGGCACGAACTCCAGGGCGGCGTCACCGCCATGGGTGCGAAGCCACGCGCGTGGTGGCCGGTGGCCGTCGTCGTCGATGAGGCCGCGGTCGCGCAGGCGTCGTAGCGCGCTGAGCGCGACGTCGGGCAGGCAGCCGGCACGGTCGGCGATCAGCGAGGCGCAGCGACCATACGGCGGGGTGGCGCGAAGGACGCGACCGTCGAGCTCGGAGCGGCGGGTGCGTGGCGGGGTTGTGGGCATGGCGATGCTGGGGTTGTGAGGCGGCCGGTGGAGCGCCGGCC
>JBOGYN010000233.1:0-6985 GCA_050696855.1 Solirubrobacteraceae bacterium
GTGTTGATGCGCTCTCTGCGCATGGAGGGCTACGAGGTGCGGGTGGCCGAGGACGGCACGATCGCGCTCGAGCAGGCCCATGCCTTTCTCCCCGACCTGGTCGTGCTCGACCTCGGCCTGCCCGGGATCGACGGGATCGAGGTGGCCAAGGAGCTGCGCCGTCAGTCCGACGATGTCCCGATCCTGGTTCTCACCGCCCGCGATGCGGTTGAATCTCGCGTGGAGGGCCTCGACGCGGGCGCCGACGACTATCTGGTCAAGCCGTTTGAGCGTCAGGAGCTGCTCGCTCGGCTGCGGGCGCTGCTGCGCCGCCGTCCCCCCCGCGGGCAGGCCAACCTGGCGGTGGGCGATCTGCGCCTCAATCCGGATACGCACGAGGTCGCGCGCGGCGAGCGCGCGGTGGATTTAACTCAACGCGAGTTCGAGCTGCTGGAATATCTGATGCGCAATGAGCGCATCGTGATCTCGCGTCAGCGCCTGCTGGACGAAGTCTGGGGTTACGACCCCTTTTCGATGACGAACACGATCGAAGTGTTCGTCTCCAACCTACGGAGGAAGCTGGAAGCCGATGGCGAGCCTCGGCTCTTACATACGATCCGCGGCGCGGGCTACGTTCTCCGCGTATAGGTCGGTCCCGATCCGCTGGCGCCTGGCCGGCGGCTCCGCGGCGCTGACGCTCGTGATTCTGGCCGGCTTCGCCACGATCGTCGGCACGCTCACCAACCGCCAGGTCCGCTCGCAATTCTCGTCACAGCAGACGGCCGCGATCGACCGCCTCGCCAGCCAGCTCAACCACCGGCTGCGCTTCAACACCGCGGGCACGCTCGAGTGCAACCGGACCAAGGTCCACCTGAGCGATGTCGCCAACGTCGAGAACGCCCAGATCCGGATCTTCGACGCCAACGACGGGCTGCTGCAATGCACCCAGAACAACATCCGCCTGCCCAGCGCCAAGCTCAAGCCCCAGTACTTCGGGATCGCGCCCACCAAGACCCACGGGACCTACACGGCCAGCGGCTACCGAGTGGCGGTGCGCGAGCTGCAGGTCGAGCCCAACGGTCAGGCCATTCTCCTCTATGCCCTCCCCCTCTCCGATCTCGACCATACGATCGCCGAAGTTCAGATCTTCCTGCTCCTGGGGGTGCTCGGCGGTACCGTGGCGGCGCTGATCGCGGGCCTGTTCGTCTCGGCCCGGGCGATGCGCCCGATCGTCGAGTTGACCTACGCCGCCGGCGAGATCGAGCGCACGCGCGACGCCACCGGCCGCATCCCCCACCCCGAGGCCGAGGACGAGATTGCCGAGCTGGCCCGCACCCTGGAGGGAATGCTCGGGGCGCTGGACTCGGCCCGCAGCGACACCCAGGGCATGCTCGACCGTCAGCGGGAATTCGTGGCCGATGCTTCGCATGAGCTCAGGACGCCCCTGACCAGCGTCCTGGCCAACCTCGAGCTGCTGACCGAGGAGCTGCAGGGCGAACAGGCCGAGACGGCCGAGGCGGCGCTGCGGTCAACCCGGCGCATGCGCCGGCTGGTCGGTGACCTGCTCCTGCTCGCCCGGGCCGATGCGCGCCGCGTCCAGCCCCGGCGCCCGACCGACCTGGCCGCGGTCCTGGTCGAGGCCGGCGGCGAGCTCGGTCCGATGGCCGAGCGTCATGAGCTCTCGATCAGTCCCGAGCGAGCCGTGGTCATCGGGGTCCGCGACGAGCTTCACCGCCTGGTCCTCAACCTGCTCGAGAATGCGGTCCGCCACACGCCGCCCGGGACCCGGATCCGCGCCGCCACCCGCCTGGAGGGCACCGACGCGGTGCTGACCGTCGAGGATGAAGGCCCGGGCATCGCCCCCGCGCTGGAGCAGCGCGTGTTCGAGCGCTTCGTCCGCGGTGCGCGGGACGGTGGCCGCGGCTCTGGCCTCGGTCTGGCGATCGTGCGCGCGGTGGCGCGGTCGCACGGCGGCAGCGTCGTGCTCGAGCGTCCAGCCGGCGACTACGGGACGCGGTTCGTGATCCGGATCCCGGCCGAGGGGATCGAGCCGGCGGCGCCGCTCGCGCCCGAGACCGATCAGACTTCGACGACGACCGGCAGGACCATCGGCCGACGGCGCAGCCGCTCGTAGACGAACGTCGCCAGGTCGTCGTGCAGCTCCTGCTGGAGGAGGTCGATCTCGCGGACCTTCTCCTTGGCAGAACGGGCGAGCGATCGCTCGATCTCCTTGCGGATCTCCTCTACCAGCTCGTCGGCCTGCTCGACGAACGGGACGCCGCGGAAGATGACCTCCGGGGCGACCACCGATTCGCCGGTCTGCTCTGAGACGGTGGCCACGACGATGAAGATGCCGTCGGCGGAGAGCATCCGCCGGTCGCGCAGGGCGACGTCGGCCGGATCGCCGATGTCCACCCCGTCCACGAAGATCATGCCCGCCTGCTCGGGCGGACCGAAACGCGCCCCCGAGCCGTCGATCTCGAGCGGGAGGCCGTTCTCACCCTGGAAGACGGCGTCCGGATGGATCCCAACCGCGTCGGCGAGGTCGGCGTGGAGCTGGATGCGCTTGTGGTCTCCGTGTACCGGGAGCACGTACCGCGGGCGGACGAGGTTGAGCATCAGCTTGACCTCCTCGGCGTAGCCGTGGCCGGAGGCGTGGATCGCGGCCTCGCGGGGGGTGATGACGCTGCAGCCGATGTGGTACAGGCGGTCCACGGTCTCGTTGACCGCCCGCTCGTTGCCGGGGATCGGCGTGGCCGAGAAGACGACCGTGTCGCCGCGGCGCAGGGTGATCTGGCGGTGATCGTTGTAAGCCATGCGGCGCAGGGCCGAGAGCGGCTCTCCCTGGGACCCGGTCGAGATCACCACCACCTTGTGGTCGGGCCAGTCCTCAACTTCGTGGGGCGCGATCAACATCCCCTCCGGCACGTCGATGTGCCCCAGGGTCCGACCGATGTTGACGTTCTTGCGCATCGAGCGGCCGACCAGCGCAACCTTGCGGCCCAGGGCGGCGGCGGCGTCGACCACCTGCTGGACGCGATGGATGTTGGACGCGAAGCTGGTGACGATGATCCGGCCCTCGGCGCGTGCGAAGACCTCCTCGAGATGCGGCCCGACCTGGCGCTCGGAGGGCGAGAAGCCGGGCCGGTCGACGTTGGTGGAGTCGCCGCACAGCAGCAGCACTCCCTCTGAGCCCAGCTCGGCCAGCCTCGCGATGTCGGCCGGACCGCCGTCCACCGGGGTCTGGTCGAATTTGTAATCCCCGGTGAGCAGAACCGTGCCCAGATCGGTCCTCAGGGCCACCGCACACGAGTCGGGAATCGAGTGGGTCATGTGGATCAGCTCGAGGCCAAACGGGCCGAGTTCCACCTCCTCGCCGGTGGCCAGGTCTTCCAGCTGCACTTCTCGTAGCTTGTGCTCATCGAGCTTGGATCGAGCCATGGCGACGGTCAGAGGGCCGCCGTACACGGTCGGGGCCTGGTCGGCACCGAGCTCGCGCAGGACCCATGGCAGTGCTCCTATGTGGTCCTCGTGGCCGTGGGTGAGCACGATCGCCTCGATGTCCTGTACGCGCTCGCGCAGGTAGGCGAAGTCGGGCAGCACGAGGTCGATCCCGAGCATGTCGGTGGTCGGAAAGCGCAGGCCGGTATCGACGACGACGATCCGGTCGCCGTACTCGACCACGGTCATGTTCTTGCCGATTTCGCCCAGGCCGCCGAGCGGCAGGACGCGCAGCTTGTCGCTCACGCTGCTGTCGCCTGCGTAGGCCGCGTCATCCAGCGGCCACGGTCAGCAGTCCGTGGCGCTCCAGCAGGCTGCGCACGACCGCCAGCTCGTCGGCATCGAGCTCCACGTACGGGAGCCGAGGCGCGCCGACCGGCAGGCCGATCATCGCCAGCGCGGCCTTGAGGCCGCAGGCGGCCGGGGCGATGGCGAGATCGCGGTAGACGTCCTGGAGGCCGGCGTCGATCTCGCGGCGGCGCTCGGGCTCATCGACCATGCGGCGCATCTCAAGACCGAACAGGTGGCTGCCGGTGAGGATCCCCCCCGGCTCGCCGAGATCGAGCACGTCGGCCAGCATGTCATCGTTGCCGGCGTAGATCATCATCCCGTCGATCGGAGCCAGGTTGTCCGGATTGGCCTGCTTGACCCCGACGACGTGATCGAGCTGGCCGAGCTCGGCGAGCAGGTCATTGGGCAGGTCGGCCCCGGTGCGCTGGGGAATGTTGTAGAGCAGGATCGGCAGGTCGGTGGCGCGGACGACCTCGCGGTAGTGGGCGATGATTCCGCGCCGGCTGGGCCGGTTGTAGTAGGGGTTGACCGAGAGCAGTCCGTCGGGACCGATCTCGCTCGCGCGCTCGGTCAGGCGTACGGCATGGCGCGTGTCGTTGGAGCCGACGCCGGCGATGATCCGAGCGCGGCCGCGCATCTCGCCAACGGCCAGCGCGATCATTCCCAGGTGCTCCTCGTCGTCCAGGGTGGCGGCCTCCCCGGTGGTCCCGCACATCACGAGACCGTCAGAGCCGTGCTCGACGAGGTGGTTCATGACGGTCACCGCGGCCTCCTCGTCCACGTGGCCGCGCTCGTCAAAGGGCGTGACCATCGCAGTGAGGACGGCGCCGAAGTTCTCTGGCATGGCCGGCATTATCGCAGGGCGTGCCGGCTCACGACCGGCGCTTGGCCCCGCCCCAGGAGAGCACCGCCAGAGGTCCCATCGAGTCGCGCTTTTCCGGCGCGGGGGCCGGAAGGCTGGTGACGGGAGGCTTCGGGGGCTGCGAGACGACATGGGTGACGCGCGCGCCGGTCAGATGCTCGATACGCTCGGGCAACCCGGCGTGTAGCCATTTCGACAACCGCATCGGCAGAGTCGAGACGATGATTTCGTCATAGCGTCGCGGGTCCCATTCCTCGCTGACAGCGAGGATCGGATCGCCGCTGGCGAGCCGTCCATCGACCTGCAGACCGGCGGTGCGAAACCGCTCGAGGGCTTCATCGAGCCTCAGCTGCGCGGCCTGTCTCCCGTCCGCGACCGGGCTCGCGGGCATGACCAGCGTAAACGTGACCGGCCCGGATTCGCCACGCGTGGTGAGCGCGTTGATCAGCTCGGGCGAGGTAGCCGTCACGTTGGCGACGACGAGCACATTCGTTGTCCATTGCATGGTGAGCTCCAGGTCGTAACTCCCTTAGGCGTAAAGGTAGCGCCACGACCGGGCGGAATCATCCCTCGACCGCCGCTTCCAGGATCCGCTCGTACATACGCCAGCGCTTGACGATTCTCGCCCCCATCGCCTCCAGACCCCGGTTCATCGCCGTGTTGACTTCGAGGATGAAGCTCGCCTCGCCCCGACTCTGACGGGTCTTGGCCGCCATATCGAAGTGCTCCAGGTAGAGGCTGGCGGCGACGCCGGTGTGCTGATACTCGGGCAGCACCCCGAGAAAGCCGATTCGGACCCGGTCGATGATCCGGGCTCGGTTGAGGTAGTGCCACCAGCCGAAGGGCAAGAGCCGGCCCTGCATCTTCTCGTAGACCTGGTTGATGTCGGGGATCGTGATCGCCAGCGCGATCGTCTTGCCGTCCAGCTCGGCGATCATGTACCAGTCCTTGGCGAACACCAGTTGCATATCGATCGCGTAAGCGTCCAGGTCGGCCTTGGAGTAGGGCGTAAAGCCCCAGTTGCCCGACCAGGCCGCGTTGTAGATGGTGGCGAACTCGTCCATCTCGCGCCGTAGATGCCGGCGCGACATCTTGCGGATCGTGATCCCGTACCTGGAGGCGGCCCGCTCGGCGATTTTGGGCAGGATCGGGTTCATCCGCTCCCGGTCAGAGATCTCCAAACCCCAGCCATAGAGGTCCATCGCCTTGCCGAGGCCCGCGGCCTCGCACCGCGCGGCGTAGTAGGGCGGGTTCCAGGCCTCGCGGATCAGCGGCT
Source organism: Solirubrobacteraceae bacterium (assembly GCA_050696855.1). GTDB lineage: Bacteria > Actinomycetota > Thermoleophilia > Solirubrobacterales > Solirubrobacteraceae > Palsa-465. Next base: position 5,910 of record JBOGYN010000233.1, read on the forward strand.
TGTGCTCGAAGCCCTCGAAGAGGATGCCCGCCTCGTCGTTGAGGGCAAAGCTCATCGGGCCGACCATCCGTTCGCACCCCTGCCCGCGGCACCATGTTTCCGCGGCGGCCAGCAGCGCGTCGGCCACCTCCTGGTCGTCCTCGAACTCGAAGAAGCCGAACATGCCCCAGCGCGCGTCGTGGTGGCGGTTGTAGCCGTCGTCGACCTGGGCGGTGATCCGCCCGACCACGCGACCCCCCCGCCTAGCCAGGAAGTACTCGGCCCGGCCGTGGGTGAAGTACGGGTTGAGTTTCCGGGTCAGGAACTGGTAGCGCTCGAGCTTGAGCGGCGGCACCCAGGGCGTTCCGGCGTGCAGCGCAAAGGGCAGGTCAACAAACTCCCGCAGGTCCGAGAGGCCCTTGACGACGGTGACCTCAGTCGGCATCCGCGGAACCGTAGCGGAGCAGGCGGTATACATGGGCTCGTGCGCGCCGGGCTGACCACGATGTGGGTGTGCGCCGTGGGCTGTCTGCTGGGCGCGATCGCGCCCGCCGGCGCCCAGGCCGATTGGACGACCTACCACGCCGACGGCGCGCTCAGTGGGGTCGATCAGAGCAGCGGGGCCGCCGTCCCCTTCGCGGCGGCCTGGAACGTGCCGGGGCTGGCCGGGAACATCTGGGCTGAGCCTCTGGCGTTCGCCGGCCTGGTGATCGTGGCCACCGAGAACAACGACCTGTACGCGTTCAGCGCGGCCACCGGTGCTCCGGCCTGGCACGTCAACCTCGGCGCTCCCGTGCCCTCCTCGGCGCTCCCGTGCGGGGACATCGCCCCGACGGTCGGCATCACCAGCACCCCGGTCATCGACCCGAACACATCGACGCTGTATGCCGTGGCCGATCTGAGCAGTGGCTCGTCGGCCGGCCACACCCTGTTCGCGCTCAACGCGCGGACCGGGGCGCCGATCTTCTCGCGCAGCGTCGAACCCCCCGGGGATATCCCGCTCAATCAGCTGCAACGCGAAAGCCTGGCCCTCGATCACGGCCGTGTGCTGGTCGGCTTCGGCGGCAATGACGGCGACTGCGGCCAGTACAAGGGCT
>JBOGYN010000234.1:0-1958 GCA_050696855.1 Solirubrobacteraceae bacterium
ATCACCGGCTGCCGCACCGATCCCGCCTGTCAGGCCCGCGCCGCCGAGCTCGCCTCGGCTCTGCGCCGGCGCGGCGGAGTGCAGATCGCCGAGATCAACGGCTCGACCGGGTTCGCCCTCGGCGGCAGCCTCGGGACGGCTCGGGTGGCATGGCTGGTCGGCGGTTCGCTGCCGCGCGTGCAGTGCGTTCGCGTGCGCAACACCGGCAACGTCCTCACCGGCTTTTCGATTCAGCTGCTGAAGGTCAGCGTCCGGATCCGGAGCAACGCTGACTGCCCTAGCCGTTTCTAGCCGGAGTCCGGATCGGGGATCGGGCCGGCTCGCGCGCCGGGCGGCGCCCGCGGCGGGGCAGGCGATCGGCGAGACGGCCAGGCTCGCGGAAGCGCGTGCGTGACTGCTGCGCATCGGCGAGCGGGATGCCTCCACCGGGAGGGGCCGGCGGTGTCGGTGGCCGCTTGGGGCCGCGTCCCCAGCCGTCGTCACCATCGGAGTCCGAGCGGCGGTGAGGCGCGGGCGGATTGTCCCGGAGGGCGGGGAGGAGAAGCACTCCCACGCACATCAGCCCCAGGAGGTGGACCCCGGCGATCCACAGCACAAGCTGGGTGTCGCCTGACATGGATTAAGGTTATCGCACGGTTAGCGTGGCGGCCAGTCCTGGTGGCGCGAGTCCTGGCGGCGCGCCAGCCCTTTTTCCGTCTGCCCGCTAGCATCGAACGCCGCTGATGGCCGGAAACCGATCCACATCACTCAAGGTTGCTCCGCGCGAGCCCGGGGGGTCCCGTACCGCCCGGCGGCTGCGTCGTGAAGGCAACGTACCCGGTGTCTTGTACGGCGGCGGCGAGGACCCAGTCTCCTTCTCGGTCGAGGATCGCGAGCTCCGGCACGCGCTGGCCGCCGGCGGCGCGGTCATCGACCTCACGATCGAGGGCTCGGGCGCCACGCCGGTCGTCCTCAAGGTTCACGACCGCCACCCGGTGAGCGGCTACACGGTCCACGTCGACATGCTGCGCGTGCGCCTCGACGTGAAGATCCAGGCGACAGCGTTCCTCGAGCTGACCGGCGAAGAAGATGCCCCGGGCACCAAGGAAGGCGGTGTGCTCGAGCACGTCACCCGCGAGCTGACGATCGAGGCGCTCCCCAACGACATTCCCGACGTGCTCACGCACGACATCGGCCAGATGCAGATCGGCGACACGCTGACCCTGGATGCCGTGACCCCGCCCACCGGGGTCGAGCTCCTCGACGATCCCGAGACCGTCATCGCCACCCTCACCCCGCCCAAGCTTCAAATCGAGGCCGAGGACGAGATCGAAGAAGAGACCGCGCTGGTCGGCGAGGATGGCGAGCCGATCGAAGCGGCCGAGGACAGCGAGGGCGGCGACAGCGAGGGCGAGGGCGGCAGTTCGGGCGACGGCGCCGAGTAGGCGCCGGCCGTGCGCATTCCCGGGCGCGGCGCGCCCGCCGAGTGGTTGCTCGTCGGACTGGGAAACCCCGGTTCGGAGTACGAGCGCACCCGGCACAACATCGGCTTTGAGATCGCCCGCGCGCTGATCGATCGCTGGTCGCTGCCGCGTCCCCGCTCGCGCTACCGGGGCCTGCTGAGTGAGGGCCGAACCCGGGTGGGCGAGTCTGATTCGCGCGTCGCCGTGCTGCTCCCCCAGACCTTCATGAACGAGGCCGGCTCGTCGGTTGGACCCGCCCGCGGCTCGCTCAAGGTGCCGCTTGACCATGTGGTCGTGCTCCACGACGAGATCGACATCCCGTTCGGGGAGATCCGGGTCCGCATGGGCGGCGGACTCGCCGGGCACAACGGGCTCAAATCGCTCAAGCAGGGCCTCGGCTCGGCCGACTTCGTCCGCGTCCGGGCCGGCGTGGGCCGGCCGCCGACCACCGATCCCGACCGCGTCGCCGCCTACGTCCTGGGGCGTTTCCGGGAACCGGCCGCGGATGTGCAGGCG
>JBOGYN010000235.1:0-4056 GCA_050696855.1 Solirubrobacteraceae bacterium
CTGCGGTCCCTGTGCGGTCTCGTCAACCGCGGGGCCAGCGCCCAGCGCCTCGCGTCGCTGGGCCGCCACGAAATAGCGGTCAGCGCCACGACGGGACGTGCCCACCGTAAAACGGTCACCGCCGTTCATCGCTTCGTCAATGCTCTCCGCGGACCCCTGGTCGCCCACGGACATTGCGTGAAGCTCGGCGCGACGCCGGCCGGGCATTCGCGGGGCCGCGTGGTCAGGACTTCGTTTGCCGCCCACGCGACCGCGACCGGCTACGTGCTTCCGGTTTATGCCGCCGCCTCGCGGTCTCAGCGCCGCGGCTCGCCGGCCAGCGTCCGCCGGCTGGTGGTCACCGGACTGCCCGGCACCGGCGTGACCGCCACCGCGGTTGATCCGCTCACCGGCCGCGCGGTCTCCGTCCACGCCGTCGCTCGCGGCCTCGGCTCCACGGTCGTTTCGCTGCGGGTGACCCGCTACCCGCGCCTCGTCACCATCTCGCGGAGGGGCAACTCCGGGCGCCGCGGAGGCACGACACCGAAGCCCACCAAGGCGACGGGTAGGCCCGCCCCGACACCGACGCCGACTCCCGCACCCACCCCGAACCCCGCGTCGACCTGGGTGGTGCCGTTCCTGGCCTCAGGCCCGTGGCGGACACCGGTGCCCGCGTCCGCGCCGCTCGATCCCCAGTCGCCCGCCCTGGTCTCCAACCTGATGGGCCAGATCCAGAACTATTACGGCCACGTGGCCCTGAACACGAGCTCGTACTCGGCGCCGATCTACACCGTGCCCGCCGATCAACCCACGGTCAACCTGGCCTTCAACAACTGCCAGTCCAAGTCCTCGCTGGACCCCGACTTTGCCGCCCAACTCCGGAACGTTCCCGTGCCCGCCGACGCCATGCCGTCAATCGGAACCGACAGCGACATGGTCATCTGGCAGCCGAGCACCGACACCGAATGGGAGTTCTGGAAGATGGCCAAGGATCCGGGCACGGGCGTCTGGTCGACCTGCTGGGGGGGCCGTCTCGATCACGTCTCCCGGAATCCCGGAATCTTCCCCAGTCCCTACGGCACCAGCGCTTCGGGGCTGCCGATGCTCGGCTACGTGATCCGGGTCAGCGAGCTACAGGCCGGCGTGATCAACCACGCGATCAGCCTCACGCTTCCGCTCCCGCGGGCCACCGCCTACTCATGGCCGGCCAACCGGACCGACGGCCAGGACACCAACCCGACCGATCCGGCCGAGGGTGAGCGCTTCCGCCTCGACCCGTCGCTGGACCTGTCCACGCTGAACCTGTCGCCGGGGGCGCTGACCATCGCTCGCGCCATGCAGCAGTACGGGCTGATCGTCACCGACACGTCGGGCGCGGTGGCAGTCGACGCCGAGGATCCCCGTCCCTACGAGACCAACGGCGCTCCGGATCCGTACACGAGCTTGTTCCCCGGCGGCCAGTACAGCTGGTTGCAGGGCATCCCCTGGCAGGACCTCCAGGCCATGGCCTGGGACTACGGCAAGCCTGCGAGCTAGCTTGTCGGGCCGCGTCGAGCGCGGGCCTCCGGTTGCGCCTGGGCCTCGCCCAGGGTCGCGGCGAGCGTCGCGAGCCGGTCGTCCCACTGCCCGCTGACCGCCGCCATCCATGAGGCCGCCTCAGACAGGGCCTCGGGCGTGAAGCGGTAGCGCACGTCGCGGCCGGAGCGCTCGCGCTCGAGCAACCCGGCGTCGCTGAGCGCGGTCAGGTGCTTGACCACCGCCTGACGGGTGATCGGGAGATCGTGGGCGAGGTCGGTCGCGGTAGCCGGCTCCTGGGCCAGCGCGCTCAGCAACCGGCGGCGAGTCGGATCGCCCAGCGCGCCGAATACGGCGGCGGCGGGATCGCGGTCCATGTTCACGCGGCGATCAGCATCGGGCCGTAGCTCGAGCCGTCGGCACCGGGAGCCGGGATTCCGATCAAGTCGAGGATCTCAAGCGGGCGCGTCTCCACCACGCGGATGCACGTCAGGCCCTCGCCTGCCGGCATCAGCGTGAGCTCAACGCGCGAGGCCGGCTCGTCGTCCTCGCTCCACCAGAAGATCAGCCGGGCCCCGTGATCGTCGTCCGTGCTTGGAGGGCTGACCTCCTCGACCCATCCCGTGCGCTCGGACTCTCCGACCCGGAAGCGGGCCGCGCCGCCGGGCCACGGCTCCAGTTCCACCTCGTCGGCCAGCCACAGCGCGAGCCATTCGGGCTCGGTCAGCGCCTGCCAGGCCTGTTCGACGTCGGCGGGAAGCTCCAGCTGGCGCTCGATCCTCTCGGTCATTGGGCTCGCTCCTATCCGGATTCTGGAGAAATGTGCAACTTATCGGTTGCGAGCCTGCTACGGTGCTGCAACCAATGAGTTGCACACTAGCACCCAGGAGGTCACCCCATGCCCCTCATTCCGATGGTCGTCGAGCAGACCGCTCGGGGCGAGCGCTCGTTTGACATCTACTCGCGGTTGCTCAACGACCGGGTCGTCTTCCTCGGCGGCCAGGTCGACCAGGAGAGCGCGAATCTGGTCGTCGCCCAGCTCGTCCACCTGGAATCCGACGATCCCGACAAGGACATCCACCTGTACATCAATTCCCCGGGAGGCTCGATGTACGACGGCCTGGCCATCTACGACACGATGCAGTTCATCCGCCCCGACGTGCAGACCATCTGCTACGGCGTGGCCATGTCCATGGGGTCGCTGCTGCTGGCCGGCGGGGCACCGGGTAAGCGAGCGGCCCTGCGCAACTCTCGGATCCTGATCCACCAGCCTTCGGGCGGCTTTCAGGGCCAGAGCTCCGACATCGAGATCCACGCCCGCGAGGTGCTGGCGCTCCGTGCCCGAGTGGATGAGATCTACGCCCAGCACACCCAGCAACCGGTCGAGCGGGTCCACGCCGACATGGATCGAGATCGGTTCTTCACCGGCGAGGAGGCGCTGGCCTACGGGCTCGTCGATCGGGTGCTGGAACGGCGCGAGGTCAACGGGCGCGGCCGCGGCTTCAGCGGCTGAGCAGGAGATCGGCGGCAGCGGCGAGATCCGGGGCGACCAGGTCGGCCTCCCCGGGCTCGCCCGCCGCGTCGAGGCGGACGGTGAGGGCGCCGACCGCCCGGCCGGCGGCAATGTCCGAGTCGCTATCGCCGACCATGGCTGCCCGGGCGAAGTGCAGGCCGTCGACTGCGGCTTGGGCCTGCAGCAGCAGGCCAGGCAGGGGTTTGCGGCAGTCACAGACGCCGTCCTGATGGGGGCACACCCAGATGCCGTCCAGGTGAGCGCCGTGCTGGGCGAGCAGTTCGCGCAGGCGCGCATGGACGAGCTCGAGCCCGTCCGCGGTCATCAGTCCCCGGGCGAGCGCTCGCTGGTTGGTCACGATCGCGACCCAAACGCCGGCCCCGTTGAGCCGCGCGACGGCGGCGCCGGCGCCCGGAAGCAGACGCAGGTCGGCCGGGTCGGTGACGTACTCGTGGGGCTGCGGCGAGACGTTGACCGTTCCGTCACGGTCCAGAAAGACCCACCGAGGCCGCATCGAGAATCAGTCTAGAGGCGTGGCCACGGCGTCAACCAGGCGTTAGATTGCGCCCCATGGTCATCTCGCGGACACCGCTGCGGATCAGCTTCGTGGGTGGCGGCACTGACTTTCCTGACTTTGCCGATCAGCATGGCGGCGCCGTCGTCTCGACCGCGATCGACAAATGGATCCACGTGATCGTCGCTCCCCGCTTCGAGGGGGACGTGCGGGTCAGCTACTCCCAGACCGAGATCGTCCCCACGGCCAAAGACGTCGAACACGAGCTCGTGCGCGAGGCACTGCGCCTGACCGGGATTCCGCGCGGGATCGAGGTCGTGACGCTCGCCGATGTGCCCTCGCGGGGAACCGGCCTGGGGTCCTCGAGCGCGGTCATGGTTGGGCTCCTCAACGCGCTCTACGCCTTCCAGGGGCGCTATCGCTCGGCTCCCCAATTGGCCGAGGAGGCCTGCCGGGTCGAGATCGAGGATTTGGGCAAGCCGATCGGGCGCCAGGACCAGTTTGCCGCCGCGCTGGGGGGCTTTAACCTGATCGA
>JBOGYN010000236.1:0-1546 GCA_050696855.1 Solirubrobacteraceae bacterium
CCCAGTGCCCGAGCGAGCTCTCCACGCTGTGACCGGCGTGGGGTGGGAATGCCGAAGTCAGGTCATCCAGCCACGCGCGCAACTGCGAGATGCGGTGGGGCTGGAATTCGGCCGCCAATGAGTCGAGATCCGTTGGGTTGCGGCACGTATCCGCGAGCGATCGCCCGAGACCGTAGGCGGTCCCGAGCCGGTAGTCCGCTGCGGTCAGCGTCGAGAGCAGCTCGACGTGAAAGTTGAGCACGGCCTGACACCGCTTCGCGGTCGTCACGCCCTGAGCGAAGCTCGCCCGCACCGCCTCGAAGTCCGGGGCGGTCAAGCACACGGTGGTCACCGCGGAGGCCAGCTTGACCAGGCCCACCTCGATCTGCTTGACGGCGATCAGGGCTCGCTCGTCGTCGCCCAGCTTCGCGAGGCCCGGAAGGTCGGTCGGCGCCGCCGGCGTAACCGTGCTCTGAGCGCTGGGACGGTAGACCTCGGCCAGTTGCCAGCCGAGGGCAAACGCGGTCGACACCCGACCATCAGCAGTCGGGGCACCAGACGCGTGCTTGGCCGCATCGACAAGCCCCTGTTCGAGCGCCGAGACCACGTCGCCCGCAGAGCCGGCTCCGGGCTGCGAGTTATTTGAGGGCGCGCTCATCTTCAGGGCGGTCATCGGAGGCTCTGACGCGGCGGCTGCGGCTTTGACTGGGGCATCCCGGCTACCTCGCCGGCTCCGGGACAACGTTGGCGCTCACCTTAGGAGCCACCTGCAGGCGGATCGGCTTCGGAGGAGCGATCCCCGCCCGGCGCCAAGCCCTGATATTGCACATCCACTCCTCGTCGTCGAGGGCGTCTTTCATAACTTGTAGGCGGGCGGGAGCGGCTTCCGGGCTCGGATTCAGGATCGCGCGGAGCGCTCCGAGCCCGTTGCGCTCAGCCGCGCCGGTGAAGGCGTTGTCCAGATCGGTGGCTGTCCGGATGCCGTAGCACCGGAGGTCTTTCAGGCATTGCGCCCGGGAGCTCTGATCGGCGGAGCGCGGCCCGGCATGCAGGTAAAGGATGGCCTGGTCGACCCAGTCAACGAGCCGGGGCACGGGGATGCGGGTTTGCAGCATCAGTTCGACGACGTCGTGGTGGGCGAGGCTCTCGACCAGCAGAGCCGGCCAGTGGGCGAGCGCGAACCGCTGCACCAACTCACCGGGCAACGTCAGCGGTGTCAAAGGGCTGAGCGAGACCCGAGAGCGGTCACGAGCCACAATCTCCGCTCTGCGGTTCGAGTCGTTGGTCACCAGCCATTGCGCCGCAGGTGTCACCGGGGACTCCGCGATGCGCGGGTCTGAGCGGCGCTCGCCGCGCGTCCCTCCGCGTCTTCGCGGACGAACCTTCAGCCGACGTCGAGCGGCGGACGCAGGGTCGCCGTTCTGAGCCGTTTCCGTGCCCATTACCCGGGGCTCCAAGTCCCGCCGGTGACCATCTGCGCCAGCCCGGAGTCGGTGTTCCCGGCCGGCACGGGAAATACCTGATTACCGTGTGTCACAACGCGCCCCCTAAAGCGTATGGACAACTC
>JBOGYN010000237.1:0-32659 GCA_050696855.1 Solirubrobacteraceae bacterium
TCAGGTGGTAGGGCATGATCAGGTGCGCGTTGGCCGAGATCCGCAGCGCCCGGGTATCGACGCGCCGCCGCCGCAGCTCGTCGATCTCGTCGGTCAGCACCTTGGGGTCGATCACGACGCCGTTTCCGATCACGCACAGCTTGCCCGGATGCAGGATCCCCGACGGCATCAGGTGCAGCTTCCAGGTCTCCCCGTTGCGGACGATCGTGTGGCCGGCGTTGTTGCCGCCCTGAAAGCGCACGACGGCATCGGCACGCTCGGCGAGCATGTCGGTCACCTTGCCTTTGCCTTCGTCGCCCCACTGGGCGCCCACGATCACGATTCCGGGCATCGGTGGCCAGTGTACGGGGGGTTCGGCGGCGGTCACCGCTCGTTCGGACGCGAGGCCTTGACACCTAGCCGTTCTAGGCATAGGATGGCCGAGTATGAGATCAGAATCTTTGAAGGGACACCTGGATGCGCTCATCCTCGCCGTCCTGGGGGGCGGTCCACGGCACGGCTACGCGATCATCGAGGAGCTCGAGCGCCGCAGCGGCGGCGCCCTGGCGTTGCCGGAAGGCACCGTGTATCCGGCTCTGCACCGGCTCGAGGCGGCTGGACTGCTGACCAGCGCCTGGTCCTCTGAGAGCGGCCGTCGCCGCCGGGTCTACGAGCTCACCCGTCGGGGCCAGCGCGAGCTCGGCGTGCGGCGCAGTGAGTGGCGCCAGTTCGTCACCACGGTTGACGCGGTCATGGCATGAATTACCGAGACGACCTTTGGCGGGAGCTGGCCGCCGTCGGCATCACGGGCGCCCGGCGCGGGCGGATCGTGGCCGAGATCGAGGATCACCTGGATTGCGATCCCACCGCCGACCTGGGTGCACCGGACGCGCTCGCCGCCCAGTTCGCCAATGAGCTCGGCACCGATCGGGCGCTCCGGGCCGCTCGCTGGACCTTCGCCGCGCTGGCTCTGGCCGGCCTGCTCTTCGGCGGGGCCTTCGTCGGGTCGCCGGCGGCCGCCTTCGGGGCGGCGCCCTCGGGGGCGCCGCTGCCGGGAAGCGTGGCTCGGGTCGTTGTGATCCTCGCTCCCCAGGTCGCCTTCGTAGCTGGCCTGCTGGCGGCGCTGCGGACTCTGCGCCGCCGCCGGACGACCGTGATCCCGGCCGCCGAGGCGAGGGTGATCGTGCGGCGGGCGTCGGTCGGCTTTGCGTTCGGGCTCACGACGATGGTCGGCCTAGGCGTGGTTGCGCTCGAGTTCCACGATCAGCTTCCCTCGGCCTGGTACACCTACGCGCTGATCGCGGCCGGCACCGGCGTCGCGGTCCTGCTCGCCGCGCTGCCCTCGCTGTTGGCCGCCCGTCGGCTGCGGCCCGTGGCTTCCGGAGAACCAGGTGACGTCTTTGTCGATCTCGGCCGATGGGTACCGGCGCGGTTGCGCGGTCACCCATGGCGCCTTGCGGTCCTCATCGCCGCGGGGGTGGCGCTCGCCATCACCGCCGCCGGCGGGGGCGCTGACGACCTGTATGACGGCGCCGCCCGCGGCATCGCCGACGCGCTGGCCTGCCTCCTGGGCTTCGCGACCCTGGGTCGCTACCTGGGCCTGTGGCGTCCCGCCGCGTCCGACTGACTGACCGGAACCTCGCTACCGTGACCGGCGTGACTGTGCGCGCCTGGTGGGTCTTGTGTGCCGCGATGCTGGCGTCGCTGGCGATCGCCGCCTGCGGCGGCTCGAGTCGGTCCACCAGTTCCGCCTCATCTTCGGGCCCACCCGGCTCGAGCACGGCCAGCTCCGCGGCCACGAGCTCGGGGACCACGAGCTCGGCGTCCACCGTGACCTCAACCGCGAGCTCTGGCGTCTCGCCGGGGAGCGCCGGCGGAGGGTCCACCTGCCGCTCCTCGGAGCTGCGCCTGTCGTTCGTGTCAGGGCAGGGCGCGGCCGGAACCGCCTACCTGCTCTTTGCGCTCACCAACTCCGGTGCGAGGACCTGCACGATGATCGGCTATCCCGGCTTCGCGGTGCTCGACGCGCAGGGGGCGATCGTGCAGCACCCGGCTCGTCGCGGGATCCCGACGCCCGCGCCGGTGAAACTGGTGAGCCTCGACCCCGGACACCGGGCTCGATTCACGGTGACCAGCAGCGACGTGATTCCCAGTCCGGGCTGCCAGCACTCCTACTCGGGAGCCGCTGTGCAGGTATTCCCCCCTAACCAGCGTGCTGCGCTGCGCCTCTCACACCCGATGCAGTTCTGCAACCTTCACGTCGGCGCGGTACAGCCGGGGGGCTGACTCGGCGCCTCGTGGCGGTGCGCGCGCCTTCAGGCCGTGCGCAGGTCCATCCGGTGGTCGTGCCCGAGCAGCGGCAGCTCGTCGCACATCTCGGTCAGCCGCGAGACTGTGCGGGCGGTGATCTGCTCGCAGAGCGCTTCGCGGTCCAGGATGTTGGTGGTGACCATCATCGAACGCTGGGCCTCATAGCGCCCATTGACGATCGAGTAGAGCTCCTCAAGTACCCAATCCGTCGTTCGCTCCGCGCCGACGTCGTCGATGTGCAGGAGGTCGACGCTGATCAGGCTTTCGAGCAGATCAGCCGATGAGCGCCCTGAATCGAAGCTGTGACGGATCTCGCGCAAGAGCCGAGGCAGCGAATAAATGGCCACCGACCGACCGGCCTTGAGCGCCGCCTTGGACACCAGCATGGCCAGCGTGGTCTTGCCTGTGCCCGGTGGTCCCATGAACCACAGCCCGCGCCCGGCGTCGAGGTGGTCCTCGATCGAGGCGGCGAAGCGGCGGGTGGCGGCCACGATCTGCGGCTCGATCTCGGTTACTGGAGGCCGTTCAAACGCCACATCTCGGTACTTACGGGGAATCACCGCAGAGAGGTTGGAGGCCTTGGCCCGAGCCCGGAGCTGGGGCCGGCAGCGGCAGTCGTAGGCGGTGTTGGTCAGCTCGTCGTAGCGAAAGCCGGTCCCATCGCACAGGCCGAAGGGGCATTCATCGCTCATGACTCGAACCGGTCCCCGGCGTAGTTCATGAACTTCGGGTACTCCTTCTGGAAGGTCAGCACGAGCTCACCTACCGGCCCGTTGCGGTGCTTGGCGATGATGATGTCCGCCTCGCCCGGCCGCTCGGAGTCCTTCTCGTAGTACTCCTCGCGGTAGATGAACATGACCAGGTCCGAGTCCTGCTCGATTTGGCCGGATTCGCGCAGATCGGAGAGGATCGGCTTTTTCTCGCCGCCCCGCTGCTCGACGGCGCGGCTGAGCTGGGAGAGCGCGATGACGGGGACGTCGAGCTCGCGCGCCAGGCCCTTGAGCCCGCGGCTGATCTGGCCCACCTGCTCGACGCGGCTCTCGACCCGACCCTCGTGGCGCATCAGCTGCAGGTAGTCGATGATGATCAGCCCCAGCCCGCCCTCGACCTTGCCGTGCAGGCGCCGCGCCTTGGCTCGGACCTCGAGCACGCCGGTGTCACTCGAGTCATCCACGTACAGGGGCGCGGCGGACAGACGCTGACAGGCCTCGAGGATCTTGGGCCAGCGACTCTCGGCCACCTTGCCCCGGCGCAGATCCTCACCCTTGATGCGTGCCTGAGAGGCGACGAAGCGCTGGGCCAGTTCGGACTCGGACATCTCCAGCGAGAACAGCGCCACGGCGTGCCCGGCCAGCACCGCGTTCTCGGCGATGTTGGCCACCAGGGCCGACTTGCCCATCGATGGGCGGGCGGCAAGCACTACCAGGTTGCCGGGCTGAAAACCGCCCGTCTTCTCGTCGAGGTCCTTGAAACCCGAGGGTGTGCCGGTCAGCGCCGTCTTGGAGACCGACAGGCGGTGCAGCTTCTCGGTCTCGGCATGGAGGATGTCCCCGATCGAGCGGATCTTCTTCTGGCGGTCATCGTGGGCTACCTCCAGCACCGAGCGCTCGGCCAGCTCGACCAGCTCGCGGGCGGGCGCCTCGCGGGCCAAGACGCTGGCCTGGATCTCATACGTGGTGGTGAGCAGCGCCCGCATCTGCGCGTTGTCGCGCACGATCCGCCCGTACTCACGGGCGTGCCCGGCGGCCGGGACCCAGCCCGCGAGCTCGTCGATCGCCTCCGCGCCCCCCAGCTCGTCGAGCTTGCCGTGCTGGCGCAGAGTCTCGGCCACGGTCAGGTGGTCGATCTTGCGGTCGTTCTCATACAGCGTCAGCATCGCGTCGAACACCGCTCCGTACTGCTCGCGATAGAAGTGCTCGGGCCGCAGCTGCTCCTCCACGAGCAGGGCGTGCAGGTGGCGCTCGTCGAGCAGCACTGCACCCAGGACCGACTTCTCGGCCTCGAGGTTGTGGGGCGGGACGGCGATGTTCTGGACGGCGCTCATGTGACCAAACCGAGTCTAGGTTCGGGACAGGCGTCTGCGCATATTCCGATCCCGCTTACTGCGGTGTTTGCTTTCCGGCGCGTTGGCTCGCACCCGTTCTGGCGATCTCACGCAACCTTCCCGCTGCGCGCTCCCGGTCCGGACACGCGACACCTCCGCTCTGCGGCCCGGGGATGCTTGGCCAGGGCGCGATCGTGCTGAGCGGGTGCGGAGGATCGCGACCGGGCCGAGAGCGGGACGTCGCCCGCCCGTCCGGGGTGGCGGACTGTCCGAAGACGACGCCCGGATCACGCCGCGCGCCGGTGGCTTCGTCCCGTCACGATCGGATCCGCGCCGACGCTCCTTTGCGCGCGCTGAGCGCCGGCCCTGCCCCGTCCGGCAACGAGCCGCCCGGCTAAGCGCTAGGAGGCGACGACCATGGTCTTGATCGCCGCTGTCACTTCGTCGGCGATCTCGACCACCACCATGTACGTGCCGACGTTGCGGATCGGCTCGTCGAGGTGGATCTTGCGGCGATCGACGCGGATTCCGCGGGCGTCGCGGATCGCATCGGCGATGTCCTGGGTGGTCACCGAGCCGAACAGACGGCCGTCGTCGCCGGCTTGCTGGGCGATCGTGAGCACCGTGCGGCCGAGTACGGCCGCGCTCTCCTGAGAGCGCTCCTGGGCTTCGCGCTGGGCTCGCTCGGCGTTCTCCTGGCGCGTCTGGGCGACCTTGATGGAGGCGCTGGTGGCGGGCTCAGCCAGCTTGCGCGGCAGCAGGTAGTTGCGCAGATAGCCAGCCGACACGTCGACCACCTTGCCGCGCTCGCCGAGCGCTTCGACGTCTTGGAGCAGAATCGCTTGGGGCATCGTGAGCGGTCCTGAATCAGCGGTCGCGGTCGCGATCGCCGCGATCACCGCGGTCGCGATCGCCCCGACCGCCGCGGTGCTCAGTACCCTCGGCCACGTAGGGCAGCAGCGCGAGCTCGCGCGCACGCTTCACTGCCCGGGCGACCTGGCTCTGATGCCGGCGGCACGCCCCGGTGATCCGCCGCGAGCGAATCTTGCCGCGCTCGGAGATGAACCGGCGCAGGGTCGAGATGTCCTTGTAGTCGACCTGTTCGATCTTGTCGCGGCAGTACGGGCACGACTTCCGACGGGTCGAAGTCGGCCCGCCCTTCCTGTCGCGCCGGCGCACCGGACGTCTGCGTTGCTTTGCCACTGTTTTCTGAGCCTAGCTGGTCGCCGCGCCCTGCGCGGATTGCGTGGTTAGAACGGAATGTCCTCGTCGGCGGCGGCACTCACGGGAGTGCGCTCGAAATCGCCGGTGTCGATTGGGACGTCGCTCTCGGCGGCACGCGCGCTGCTCGAGAAGCCGTTCCCGCCACCGGTGTCTTCGCGTCCACCGAGGAACTGCACTGTCTCGGCGATGATATCGACGGCTTGGCGCTTCTGCCCCTCGGGGCCAGTCCACTCCCGCCAGCGCAACCGCCCGTCCACCGCGACCGGGCGGCCTTTGGAGAGGAAGCGGGAGCAGTTCTCGCCCTGAGCGCCCCAGACGGTGACGTCGAAGAAGTTGGGCTGATCCTCCCACTGACCGGTCTCGTTGTTCTTGCGCCGGCCGTTGCAGGCGACACGGAGCGAGCACACCGAGGTGCCGCTCGACGGCAGCGTGCTCAGCTCGGGATCGCGGGTCAGGTTGCCCGTGATCGTCACACGGTTGATGTTGGTGCCTGCCATTGCTGAGGCTCCTTTCCAGAGAACGTTAAAGCTCGAAGTCGAGTCTATGGCTGGGTCAGGCGGCTGCCCGTTCCCTGGCCGGAAAATGGACAGAATCGTTGCTAGGCGGGCACGGAGTCATGACCCGCCGTCATCGTTTCGGCACAAACGGCGGGCGGCTAGGGCGCCCAGCGTCGCGCCGCCGACCCCGGCTCGGCCCCGGTCAGGGCTCCCACCGGTAGCCGACCCGCCGCACGGTCCGCAGCCGGGCCGCGTGCCGGGTGCCGAGCTTGACCCGGACGCGGCGAACGTGCACGTCCACCGTGCGCTCGCCGCCGAAGAACTCGTAACCCCAGACGCTGCGGAGCAGGGCCTCGCGAGAGAAGGCCCGCCGGGGATGGGTGACGAGAAACTTCACGAGCTCGTACTCCATGTAGGTGAAATCGAGCGCCGCGCCCCGCAGTCGGGCCTCGTGGGCGGCCAGGTTGAGCTCGAGTCCGTCGTCGCGAATCACCTCGTGCTCCTCAACTGCGGACGCGACCCGGCGTGCCCGGGCGATCCGGGCGCCTAGTTCGGCGGCCGTGAACGGCGACACGATCAGCTCATGCACCTCGAGCATCTCCCCGCCGAACGCGAGCCCGTCGGGTTCGACGTTGACCACGAGCGGGACCGTGCCGAGCTCTGCGTCCTCGCGTAGCCGGGTGTAGATGGGGGCGACGTCGTCGTCGCCCGCGATCAGCAGGGCCAGGTCGGGCCGCCGGTTCTGCTCGCCCTCGCCCTCGCCCTCGCCGGACACGGGCCGCAGCGAGCCGTTGATCGCGATCCGGCGGGGCCTGAATCCGAGCTCGGCCAGCATCCGCGAGGTCGGCTCGGCCGCTTCCGCGCACTGCGTATAGATCCAGGCATCACCCATGCCAACATGAGGCTGGCAGTCACATCCCGGGGCCGTCATTGGCCGAATGTCGAAACTGCGCTGACCTCCAAGCTCCTCTCGGGCAGCCCAACCGGACAGCCGTCCAGCCGGGCCGGGGCGCGCGGTCGGCTAGGACTCGACGGGCGCGGGGGTGGCTGCGGCTGCTGACGCTGCCGGGGGCTCGGCGTCCGGGGGCGCGGGGGTGCCCGGCACGACCTTGATGATCCGGAAGCGCAGCACACCGTCGTCGATGCGCAGACTGTGGGACAGCGACTCGAGCAGCGTCGCCGGACCGGTGAACTGGAGAAGGTGGTACTCGCCCTCGGTCTGGTGACGGATCTCGTAGGCGAGGGTCCGCATGCGCCAGTCGTCGTTTCGCTCTACCGTGCCGCCGCCGCTCGAGATCCGAGCCTCGACGTCGGAGAGGATCTTGGCCCGTTGGTCATCCTCGGTCTTGGCCGAGATGACGAGCATGAGATCGTAGAGCGGAGTCTGAGCAGGCATGGCGAAGCCCTTGGCCGGGCGGCGGCCGACTATAGCGGCTGGCAAGATGACGGGATGGCCACCCGGAGGTCATCGGGCCCTCATCAGCCTCCCGAACTCGAGATCGTCGAGTTCGCTGACCAGCCGGCCTGGGAGGAATGGTTGGGAGAGCACCATTCCGATTCTCCGGGGGCGTGGCTGAGGATCGCCAAGAAGGCAGCGTCGGTGACTACGGTGGCCTATCCCGAGGTGCTCGAGTCGGCTCTCTGCCACGGCTGGATCGATGGGCAGCGAAAACCCCTCGACGACACCTACTTCCTCCAGCGTTTCACGCCGCGGGGCCCGCGCAGTAAGTGGTCCCAGGTCAACCGCGCCAAGGCCACGGCACTGATCGCCGCCGAGCGGATGCACCGCGCCGGGCTGGCTCAGGTGAAGGCCGCCCAGGACGACGGCCGGTGGGATGCGGCTTATGAGCCCCAAAGCCGGGCCACCATCCCGCACGATTTTCGGCAGGCCCTGGACCAGAACCCGACGGCGCGAGACTTCTTCGCCACCCTGACCGGCAGTCGCCGCTACGCCTTTTTGTACCGGCTGCACAACGTCCGCTCGCCTGAGCGCCGAGCCAAGCGGATTGCCGACTACCTCGAACTACTGAGCGACGGCAAGACGCTCAACTAGACCTGCAAAACGCGCAAATCCTGGCCCGCGCCGGCAAGCTTTGCGCAAAATGAGGGCTGAGCCTGCGCGGGTGGAAAAACTTGGCCGACTCAGCCGAGGTTTCCACCTTTTACATGCCGGTGCCCGGTGCCCGGTGCCCGGTGCCCAAAGCCACGGGGGCACGGGGCCACGGGGCCCGCGCTGGCCCCTACGCCCGGCCCTTGGCCCTGATGTCGGCCAGCTGATCGTCGATCCAGTCGCCCGGGTTGCGGGCGGTGACGATTGACTTCAGCCCCGCGAGGCGGCGCTTGCGCTCCTCGATCGGCATCGTCAGCGCGGCGTGGATCGAGTCGGCGAGCTCCTGGATGTCGAACGGGTTGACCGAGAGCGCGTACTCGCCGAGTTCCTCATGGGCGCCGGTGTTCTCGGACAAGAGCGAGACTCCGGCCCGCTCGTTGACCATCGGGCCCTCTTTGGCGACCAGGTTCATGCCATCGAACATCGCGTTGACCATCAACACGTCGTAGTGCTTGTAGGCGGCCACGGCCTCCTCGAGGTCGTCGCGGAGCTTGAGCTGGATCGGCATCCAGTCGGGCGAGCCGTGGCGGTGGTTGACCACGGCGACCACGGCCTCGATCCGCTCCAGGTATTCCGCGTACTCGGGCACATCGGTCCGGGAGGGCATCAGCTGGGCGATGAAGGTGATCCGCTCCAGGTACTCGGGATGCTGGTCGAGGAAGGTGTCAAAGGCGCTGAAGCCACGCAGCACGTTCTTACTCAGGTCGGCCCGATCGACGCGCAGGATCAGGTGGTCGCGCCGCCGGCGCAACAGTTCGCCCTCGAACTCGCGCACCCGGGGGCGCCCGGCCACGGCCTGGATGGCATTGGAGTCGATCGGCAGCGGGTAGGCGCGAACCCACACCTCGCGGTCGCCGACCTTGACCACGCCACTCTCGAAGTCGACCTCGTAGTCGGTCAGGTCCTGGCAGCACTGCAGGAAGTTGTGACGGTAGGAGCGGGTGTGAAAGCCGACGATGTCGTTGGCCAGGATCCCATCGTAGATCTCACGCCGAATCACCGATGGCAGCACCCGCCACGAATCCGACTGGCTCCACGGGATGTGGACGAAGTGATGCAGGAAGGCGTCCGGGCGTTCGCGGCGGATCAGGCCCGGCAGGGTGTAGAGGTGATAGTCGTGGATCATCACCACGGGAGCCTCGATCTCGATGATCTCGTCCAGCACCGCCCAGGCCAGGTCCTCGTTGACGGCGTTGTAGCCGAACTCGAACGCCTCGGTCTCGTTGCGGCGGATATCGGGGGCGTTACTGAGGTCCCACAGGTAATGCTGGATGAACCACAACAGAGGATTGGCGATGATGTTGTAAAAGCCTTCGTAGGCGTCGGCGTCGGAGGCGACCAGCTTGACCAGATACTCGTCCCCGTCGGGGGTCTTGACCGGGAACGGGCGCCCGCCGTGGCCTTCGGCGGCTTCCACATCCTCGGTGGTCATCGCCGAGGCCACCCAGGTCACGGGGCGGTGGGAGGCCAGCCCGATCAGCGCCGTGACCAGACCGCCGGTGCCGCGCTTAATTTCGCCCCCGGGCTGGAAGGTGACGGGCCCGCGGTTGGAGACCAGGACCAGGGGAGTGTCGGTGGACATCTCCCCGCACTATCTCATGCGTCGATGGCCTCAAACAGCTCGAGCCAGTCGCGCAGCAGGCGTGGAGTGAGGAAACGCCGCCGCGCGCTCTCCTTCCCGGCCCGTCCCAGACGGCGGCCGAGCTCGGGGTCACCGAGGATCTCCACCGCCCGCTGTGCGCACTCCTCGACGCTCGAGACGAGAAAGCCCGTTTCACCGTCAGCGATCTGCAGGGGGATGCCGCCGACGTTGCCCCCGATGAACGGCCGCGCCTTCCAGATCGCCTCGGTGACGGTGAGGCCGAAGCCTTCCCGGGTGGACTTCTGGATGACGACGTCACAGTGCGATTGGAAGGCGTTGACCTCGATCGCACCGACGTTGTTGAGGTTGTTGAGGATGTGGATGTCGGGGTCGCCGTCGGCGTGGGCCACCGTGGCGTTGAAGTAATCCCAACCCTCGGGGTCGTCGGTGGCCATCGAGCCGACCAGGGCGAGCTGCACGTCCCGGTTTTGCGCCTTGACGATCCGGTAGGCGTCGATCACCCCCAGGGGGTCTTTCCAGGGGTCAAAGCGGGAAACCTGGCAGAGCAGCGGCCGGTCGGGGTCGATCCCGAACTGCTCGCATATGTAGGCCGCGTCATCGGGCGAGAAGGCCATGTTCTTCGGCGCCAGCGGGTCGATCGCCGGCGGGACGATCCGCGCCTGCCCGTCGACCCCCGGCGGGACGTAGGCGGGCATGTGAAAGACCGCGGCCGAGTAGGGCTCCAGATAGGGGAGGAGTCGCTGCAGCGTGGCCGGATTGGGATTGGAGAGATCAATGTGGCAGCGCCAGACCCAGCGGCGGGCCTGGTCGGGGACGAACGAGGGGAGCGCGGCCGGCTGCGGGTCATGGACGATGCACACGTCCCAGTCGCCGGACAGCTCGGCGGCATTGAGCTCGTTGAAGTGTCGCCAGATCTCCCATTGCTCGAGGCCGAGCTCCTGCGGACTACCCTGGAGTGAGTTGTGCATCACCTTGGTGGCATTGAAGAACTCCTCGCGGCCGTAGATGACTTGCCACTCGACCTCGAGCCCGACGTCGATCATCAGCGGGACGAGGGTGTAGAGGATCTCCGCCACGCCCCCGCCGAACGCCGTCGCTGACAGGTGCAGGATCCGTTTGCCCCGCAGGCGGTCCGCGCGCTCGCGGATTTCCTCCACGAGTTCGCGCCCGACGATGCTGGCGTAGTCGACGAGATGCTTGTGGGCGACGGGGATGGGCTGGAGCATGAGAAGAAACGGTCTCGGCGTCGGAGACGATAACGCCGGCCCAGGCGTCAGATTCCACCGCGCCTGCCCGGGACCCTCGCCGCGGCAGCGCAGAATCGTAAGATCGGGCGCCGATGCCATCGCCCCGAAGGAGCCTGATGAGTAACACCGATGACCTCATCGCCAACAACGCGCGCTATGCCGAGTCCTTTGACAAGGCCGATCTCCCCGCCCCGCCCGGCCGAAAAGTGGCCGTCGTGGCGTGCATGGACGCCCGCGTGAACGTCTACGGCGCGCTCGGCCTCCAGGAGGGCGATGCGCACGTGATCCGCAACGCGGGCGGCGTCATCACCGAGGATGCGATCCGCTCGCTGGCCATTTCCCAGCGCCTGCTCGGGACCGAGGAGATCGTGCTCATCCACCACACCGACTGCGGCATGCTGAGCTTCCGCGACGACGAGTTTCGAGCCGCGATCGAACAGGACACGGGCATCCGGCCGTCGTGGGCAGCCGAGGCGTTCTCCGACCTCGAAGGTGACGTTCGCCAGTCGATCGCCCGGATCAAGGCCTCGCCGTTCATCCCGCGCAAGGACGCGATCCGCGGGTTCGTGTACGAAGTCGAGTCCGGGCGCCTGCGAGAAGTGAGCTCTCGATGAGCCAACACGACGTGATCGTAGTCGGCGCCGGACCGGCCGGTGAGGTCTGCGCGGGGCAGCTGGCCGGTCAAGGCCTCGACGTGGCGCTGGTCGAGCGCGAGCTGGTCGGCGGCGAATGCTCCTTCTGGGCCTGCATGCCGTCCAAGGCCCTCCTGCGACCCGCCGAGCTGCTCGCCGAAGCCGCGCGGGTTCCCGGGGCCCGCGAAGCGGTGACCGGAAAGCTCGACGCCGCCGCGGCGCTGGCCCGCCGCGACGAGGTCATCCATGACCTCGACGACTCCGTGCAGCTGCCCTGGATCGCCGACCGAGGCATCAACCTCGTCCGGGGCGCGGCGCGCCTGGACGGTGAGCGGCGGGTACTCGTTGGCGACGCGGTGCTCGAGGCCCGGCGCGCCGTGGTGATCGCGGTCGGCAGTGGCGCCGCGATCCCGCCGGTGCCCGGCCTGGCCGAGATCTCACCCTGGACCAACCGCGCCGGCACCACCGCCAAGAAGGTCCCCAAGCGCCTGCTCGTGCTCGGCGGCGGTGCCGTGGGCTGCGAGCTGTCGCAGGCCTGGGCGTCGCTGGGCTCCGAGGTCGTGCTCGTCGAGGCCTTGCCGCGACTGCTGGCCACCGAGGAGTCGTTTGCCAGCGAGCAGCTCGCCGACTCCCTGACCGAGCAGGGGGTCGACGTCCGGACCGGGACCAAGGCCGTGGCCGCCAGCCGCGACAGCCGTGGCAGCTTCACGCTCGAGCTCGACGACGGCGAGCAGCTCCGCGGCAACGAGCTGCTCGTGGCCGTAGGGCGTAACCCCCACACCACCGAGCTTGGCCTCGAGACGGTCGACCTCGAGCCGGGCGCCAAGATCACCGTCGATGACCGGATGCGGGTTGCCGGCCATCCCTGGCTCTACGCGATCGGCGACGTCAACGGTCGTGCGCTGCTCACCCACGCCGGCAAGTACCAGGCCCGCATCGCCGCCGCCGTGATCATGAACCGCGACGCGCGCGCGATCTGGGACGGTCCGCTCACCCCGCGCGTCGTGTTCACCGAGCCCCAGGTCGCCGCCGTAGGTCAGACGCTCGAGAAGGCGCTGCAAGCCGGCATTCCGGCGAAAGCCGTCGACGCCGAGCTCGGCCGCACCCCCGGCGCCAGCTTCATCGGCAAGAACGCCCCCTCGTCCGCTCGGCTGGTCATCGACGAGTCTCGCCGCGTGATCATCGGCGCGACCTTCACCGGCCCCGATATCGCCGACTCGCTCCACGCCGCCACGATCGCGATCGTCGGCGAGGTCCCGCTCGAACGCCTGATCCACGCCATGCCTCCCTTCCCAACCCGCACCGAGGTCTGGCTCGCCCTCCTCGCCGATTGGGACTTCTAGGGCCGCGATTCGGAAATTCGGCCGCGTGCTAGACCGGGAGCTCGAGCGTGAATTCAGTGTGCCCCGCGGTTGAGCTGACCGACAACGCTCCGGCCATCCGCTCGGCGAGCTCGGAAGCGATGGCCAGCCCGAGCCCCGAGCCCTGCGCGTCGTCGGCGGTGTAGAACGGCTCGAAGATCCGCTGGACGACGCGGCTGTCGATGCCCTCGCCGTTGTCACGCACTGCGAGGCGGACGTGTCCGTCGTCGCGGCCGGCGGTGACCACGATCTGTGTCCCGCGGGGGGTGTGGGTGAGCGCGTTGTCGATCAGGATGCGCATGATCTGAGCCACGCGGACCGGATCGCACTGGGCCTCGATCCGCCGGGCGGGGAGGCGCAGCTCCAGCCGAGCGTCGTGCTGGGCCAGGGTGGGCTCGAATTCACCCGACACCGAGCGGGTCAGCTCGCTCAGATCGACCTCCTCGGGCCGCAGCTCGAGCGAACCCGACTCCAGGCGCGACAAGTCAAGGAGGTCGATCGAGAGCTTGCCGAGGCGATCGACCTGATCGCGGACCTGGCCCAGAAAGCGCCGCCGCGTCTCGGCGTCGAGGTCATCGTCTTCGAGCAGCTCGACGAAGCCACCCAGTGAGAAGACGGGCGTGCGGAGTTCGTGCGAGGCGGTGGCGATGAACCTCTTGCGGGTCAGCTCCATCTGCTCGAGCTGATGCTGCATCTCGTTGAAGGCCAGGGCGAGCTGGCCGAGCTCGTCGGTTGAGTCGACCGGGATCGGATGCCCGAACTCGCCGGCTGCGACCTGCTTGGCGGCCAGCTCGAGACGGCGGACGCGCTGGGCCAGCGCCCGCGCGACCAGATAGCTGGCGATCAGGGCCAGGACGAGCGCAATCCCCCCCGCCACCAGGATCTCGTGGCGGACGGTGGTCACGGTGCGGACGATGTCCGAGACCGGGGCCGAGTAGACGATCACCGCTGCCACGCGGCCCTGGTAGACGATCGGCACCGCAACCTCCGCCGTGATTCCGTCGCGCCGTGTCTCGGTCCCGCTGATCCACTTGCGCGCGGCGATCGCGCGGTAGGCGACGGGAAAGCGCAGGGCTCCGCTGGCGGCCGGGTTGCTGGAATCGGCCTCGGGGGAGAGTTGGAGCGCGCCCTGGACGTGGTTGACCGAAAGCACCGTGACCCGGTCACCCGAGACGCCCCCGATTCTCACCACCAGCTCGCGGACGCGCGGCAGGGCGGTCGAGCTGCCCACGGTCTCGCGGATGGCCTGCGAATGGTCCTGAGCAGCGGTGGTGAGCTCGCGGAGCTTGGCGCCCATCAACCGCGACTGAAGCCCAGGGGCGATGTACACGTACGGCGCCCCGATCGCCACCAGGGTGATGGCGAAGAAGACCAGCGCGAGCTTATTGCGCAGGGAGAGCCGCACGCCTACGGCTCGGTGTCACGGAAGCGGTAACCAACTCCGCGTACGGTGAACAGATACTCGGGGTCCTTGGGGTCGCTTTCAACCTTCTCGCGCAGGTGGCGGATGTGGACGTCGATCGTGCGCGGATCGCGATAGGCCGAGTCGCCCCAGATGCGGGCCAGGAGCATGTCACGGGTGAACACCCGCCCCGGAGCCCGCGCCAGCGCGGACAGGATCTCGAACTCGACGTAGGTGAGCTGGGCGTCCTCGCCCCGGACACGCACGGTCCGCTTGGGGAAGTCGACGCGCAGGGCCCGGATCTCGAGAGGAGCCTCGTCGGGGCCGGTCTCGGCGGGTCGGCTCATCTCAGCCCGCCGTAGGGCCGCCTTGATGCGGCTCGAAAATTCGCGCAACGAGAACGGCTTGGTGATGTAGTCGTCGGCCCCCAGTTCGAGGCCGACCACCTTGTCGATCTCCTCGGATTTGGCGGTGAGCATGATGATCGGCACCGAGCTGCGACTGCGCAGCCGCCGGCAGACCTCGAGCCCGTCGAGGTGGGGGAGCATCAAGTCGAGCACGACGAGGTCGAAGGGCTGCTCATCGAAGCGATCGAGCGCCTGTCGGCCATCGGTCGCCTGCACGACCTCATAGCCCTCCTTGCGCAGCGGGTAGGAGAGGAGCGTCTGGATCGACTGCTCGTCGTCCACGAGCAGGATGCGCGCTGAGTGATCGGGCAAGGCCAAAGCGTAAGGCTTGGCGAGCTTGCCTCGCGAATGCGGTCAGGCCGGGGGAGGCCGCTATAAAGTCGCTGGGATGCTCGATCCGCGCATCTACCGGACCGGCTTGGTGCTGGTGGCGATGGCCGTCCTGGTTCTCGCCTTCTCGCTCGAGAACCAGCAGGGCGCGGTGTCCTCGACGCTGGCCCCCGATGCTTTCAACGGCCAGAACGTCTTCAACACCACGGTCGCGATGGCGGGGCCCAACGGCGTACAGGATCGCCGACCAGGGTCGGAGGGGGACCAGTCGCTGGCCAGCTCGGTCGCGATCGGCTTCAAGCGCTACGGCTTCGGCGTGACCACGGATACCTTCACGGGACACACCGCCGACGGGACGCGGACGCTCGAGAACGTGGTCGCGGTACGCCCCGGGATCCAGAGCGGGAGCATTGTCGTCATTGCCCATCGTGATGCCCGGGCCTCCCCGGCGACGGCGAGCCTCTCAGGCACGGCGACGCTGGTCGAACTGGCCCGTGACCTCGCCGGCGAGACGCTGCATCGCACCGTGGTGCTCGCCTCGACCACCGGCTCGCAGGGCACGGCGGGCGCGCTGCGGCTCGCCTCCACGCTGGGCGGCCCAGTGGACGCGGTCCTCGTGCTCGGGGACCTGGCCGGCGGGCGTGCGCGCCAACCGATCGTCGTCCCCTGGTCCACGAGTCCGAACGTGGCCTCCCCTCGGCTGCGCAACACGATCGTCGCCGAGCTCAACCAGCAGGCGACACTCGCGGTGGGCGGGACGAGCCTGTTCGGGCAGTTTCTGCACCTGGCCTTTCCCCTGACCGTCACAGAGCAGGCGCCGTTTGGCAGCCTAGGCATCCCCGCCGTGCTGATCTCGCTCTCCGGGGAACGGGGCCCGGCGCCCGCCGAGCCGCTGAGCGGAGTCGATGCGCTCAATGCCGTGGGCCGCTCGGTGCTGGCCACGATCTCCGCCCTGGACAGCGCTCCCACCCTGCCCGCGGCGTCGGCCTACGTGCTGCTCGACAACAAGGTCGTCCCCGGGTGGGCGATCTCGGTGTTCGTGCTGGCCTTGATCGTGCCGGTGCTGCTGACCACGATCGACGGGCTCGCACGCGCCCGGCGCCGCGGTCACGCGGTCTGGCGCTGGCTCGTGCTCACCCTCCTGGCCGCGGTGCCGTTCGCCCTCGCCGTGCTGGTGGTGCTCGCCGCGCGATTGCTCGGCGCCCTGCCGGTGGCGCCGGCCGCGCCCACCCCGGCGGGAGCGGTGCCGATCACTTCGGCGGGTATCGCGGTGCTGGTCGTGGCCGCGCTCGTCGCGCTCGGCTCGGGCCTGCTCCTGCGTCCGGTGGCGGTGGGCTTCGCCCGCCCGCGGGCCCGGTCGCGCGGGCCGGGACGCGACACCGCGATCGAGGGCGCCGTGGTGGGGCTGCTCGGGGTCGGGTGCCTGGTCACCTTCGCCCTGTGGGCGACCAACCCGTTTGCCGCCGCCCTGGTCGTGCCGGGGCTGCACCTCTGGCTAGTCGCGGTCAGCCCGGATCTGCGTCTCCGCCTCCCACTTCGGCTGGGGCTGCTGCTCGTCGGGCTGGTTCCGCTCGTACTGGTGCCGGTCTACTACGCGGTCACGCTCGGCTACGGCCCCTTGGACGAACTCTGGATGCTCACCCTGTTACTCGCTGGTCACGGGATCAGCCTGGCGGCCACCGTGGAGTGGAGCGTGTTCATGGGCTGCGTGTTGACCGCCGCCGCGGTCCTGGTCGCGCTGGCCCGCCAGCCCCGTCCCGAGCAGGCTCCGGTCACCGTGCGGGGTCCGGTCGGCTATGCCGGCCCGGGGTCGCTGGGCGGGACCGAATCGGCCCTGCGCCGGTAAGTCCTTCCCGCTGGCGGGAGCTCTAACCCTCACCGCCTGCCACTATGACGACGATCATGCGGCGGCTGATCCGCGACATCTCGTCGGTGCTGATCCTCTCGGGGCTGCTGCTCGTGCTCGACGCTGGAGTCACCCTGGCCTGGCAGGAGCCGGTCACCGCCGCGATCGGCCTGGTCCTTCGTGGGCAGGTCAACGACCGCTACCTGAGCTATGCCACAGCACCGCTGTCCCCGATCGACCGTGCTGCCTTGACCGGGCTGCGCTCGCGGACGCGGCGGATCGAGTATCTCGCCCGCCGCGAGCAGCGCCAGATCAAGACCGGGGACGCGATGGGGCGGATCTTCATCCCCAAGATCGGCGCTGGCTACACGGTCGTACAGGGGACCGATGAGCTCAGTCTCGAGAAGGGCCCCGGCCACTACCCCGGCACGGCCCTGCCCGGGATGGGCCTGACCGTCGCGGTGGCGGGGCACCGCACCACATACCTGGCCCCGTTCCGGCGCCTCAACGAGCTTTCACCCGGCAACCGCATCGTCGTGACGATGCCCTACGGCCGCTTCACCTACCGCGTCCAGCGCCTCAAGATCGTTCTGCCCACGGCGCTCTGGGTGACCCATAGCGTGGGCTATGACCGGCTCGTGCTGTCGGCCTGCAACCCGCTCTACAGCGCCGCGCAGCGGATCATCGTCTTTGCCAGCTTGAGCTCGGTCAAGCCGCTGGGCCCGGCCTGAGGCTCAACGATTGCCTGAGCCCGCTCCACGTCCCGGCTCCGATGAACGAACGTCCATTCTGACCGAGCCCGCGTGCAGATGCGGATCACCGGTGCCGAAACAAGGGGCCAGAACCGAGCTGGCAGATATGCCGATGGGAAGAGAAAACCGCGCCATGGACCTGAGCCAACTCCAAGATCAAGTCGGGCGCGGGGAATATCGGGTCGATACCCAGGCGGTGGCTGACGCGATCATCCGGCGGTTGCTGGCAGGCTCCCAGACCGGCGCGGCCGGCCCCGAGGGTGCTCAGAGCGAGTGCTCGTAGCCCGCTAACTGCGTCTGCTCGCCGTCGATAAACAGACCGGGCGCTCCGTCGAGGACCCGTCCGACGATCGTCACCGTGAGCCCTTCGTGGTCGAGTGCGAGCAGGGCGTGCGCGGCGCCTTCGCCACCGCCGGGCACGATCGCGGCCGGCAGGCACGCGCACAGCTCGAAGTCCTCGCCCGCCCCCAGGGCGAATCGGGCCGCGTCTTCGCCCAGCGCGGCGGCCACCTCGGCTACCCCGGGGGTGAGCGGCAGGCGCGCGCGCTCGAGTTCGATCTGGACGCCGCCCGCGAGGGCGAGATGGCGGGCGTCGGTGGCCAGGCCGTCGGAGATGTCGATCATCGCCGTCACGCCGAGCGCGCTCAGCGCCAGGCCCTCGGCGATCCGCGGCTCGGGCGTGGCGTACCGGCGGTGCAGCTCGGCCGTCACGGCATCAGTCAGATCGCCGCCGACGGCGCGGCGTTCGAGACGCGCGAGCCCGGCTGCCGCCCCGCCCAGCGTGCCGGTCACGACGACGAGATCGCCCGGGCGGGCACCGTCGCGCCCGACCAGATCTCCCGGGTCAGTGGCCCAGCCGACCACGGTCAACGAGACGGTCAGCGCGCCCGAAGCGGTGATGTCGCCACCGGCGACGACGACGCCGAAGCGCTCGGCCATGCTCTGAACGCCGGCCGCGAGGGCGGTGGCCTCGGCCGGCTCGGTGCCGGGCGGCAGGCCGAGCGACAGGTAGGCCTCACCAGGCTGGGCGGCCATCGCGGCCAGGTCTGAGAGCGCCGCCCCGCAGGCGCGGCCCCCGATCTCGGCCGGGGTCAACTGGCCGCGGCGGAAGTGCACCCCGTCGGTCATGGTGTCCAGTGACGTGACGGCGTAGCCACGGCTGCGGACTACGGCGGCATCGTCCCCGAGCCAGCGCACGATCCGCGGCCCGCCCGGGGCCAGGACGCGCTCGAGCCCGGCGATCAGTTCGAGCTCGCGCACCGGGGGGTGGGCGGGGCCATTATCGCGAGGAGATCAGCGGTGGCGGTAGACGATCCGGGCGCGGTCCAGATCGTAGGGAGACAGCTCAACCCGGACGCGGTCGCCGGGGAGGATCCGGATCCGGAAGCGGCGCATCTTGCCGGCCACGTGGCCGAGGACCACCCGGTCCATGTTGTCGAGTTTGACGCGGAACATCGCGTTGGGCAGGGCCTCAACGACTTCGCCTTCGAGCTCTACTTTTTCTTCTTTGGGCATGGCTGCTTTGAACCTTCTCCGGTACGCACGGACGTCAGGCCCGGGCTGGGGACAAAGCTACCAGCCGCCGGGCACACCGACGATCTCAGTGCTTCTTGATCCCGGCCCCGCCGGTCGAGGAGAGGCCGCCGCTGCCAGTGCCGTTGCCGTTGCCATGCGGACTCCCGTTGCCGTTCCCGTGGCTGTTCTGACCGGTGCCCTGGGGCGGGTGGGCGAACAGGGTCGGGTTGTTGTACGGGCTGGTGGACGTTGCGCTGGCGCCGCCGTTGTTGGCGTTGGCGCCAGCTCGGCCGGGGGGGGTGTTCGAGCCGCCGGTGACGGCGTAATTGCCGAAGTAGGAAGTGCCCACGAAGGGCGTGGTGGGAGTCGGGAAGTCTCCGCAGTAGCCGCTGGAGGCGTTGTACATGTAGTCGTGCCAGATCGGCGCCGCCCACGTTCCGCCGAAGCCGTTGGCGATCGGGATGTTGCCCTGCGGGTAGCCGACCCAGACCGCGGTCGCCATCCGCGGCGTGAAGCCCACGAACCAGGCATTGGCCAGCAGCTCGGAGGTGCCGGTCTTGCCGGCCGCCGGGCAGCCGTAGTTGGCGGCCGTGCCGGTGCCCCCGGTGATCACGCCCTTGAGGACGTTGGTGGCCGTGTACGCCTCGCCGTCCGTGAACACCCGCGTGTGGGTGGGGTTCCCGAAGTTGCGCACGCTCCCGTCGGGGAACTTGATCTGGTTGATGATCGTGACCGGGACGTGTGAGCCACCGTTGGCGACCGTCGAGTAGGCGTCGGCCATCTCGAGCGGGGTGACGCCGGTGCGCAGACCGCCGATCGCCTCGGCGGGGAGCGAATCCAGGTGGGTGGTGATGCCCATCGCGTATGCCGTCTGGGTGACCTTCTCGGGCGTGAGGTCGGCGTCGAGCTGGGCGAACACGGTGTTGTCAGAGGCGGCGGTGGCCTTGGTCACGCTGATGTTGCCCAGATAGCTGAGCTCGGCGGTGTGGACCGAATAGGTCGGGTAGCCCGGCAGCCAACCCGGGGCCAGGAGGTGAGAGTTGTAGAACGTCTGGCTGGGATCGCCGTGGAAGTCGTGGATCAGGGTCATGAGCACGAAGAGCTTGAACGAGGAGCCCGGTTGACGGTGGGCCTGGGTGGCGTAATCGAACTTGGTCTGGTTGTAGTCACCCGACGAGGCGATGGCCAGGATGTGACCGTTGCTCGGGTCCACCGAAGCCAACCCCGAAGCCGGTTGGCCCGGTCCGCCCGCGTGGGCGAGGATCGCCTGGCGCGCCAGGGCCTGCTTGCGGAGGTCGATCGTGGAGTAGATCTTCAAACCCCCGCCGTACAGCGTCGGGCAGTTATTCGGGGTCTTGGGACACAAGTCACGGGCGGCGGCCTGGGCGATGTAGTCGAACACGTAGGGCTGGCTGCGCACGGTGTAGCTGTAGTTGTGGTGGACCTGGAGGCGCGCCCGCTCGGCCGAGCTGGCCTGGGCCTGGGTGATGTAGTTGGCCGAGACCATCGACTGCAGAACTTCGTGGCGGCGGCGCAGGGCGGCGGCCTTGTCCAGGAACGGGTTGTACTGCGAGGGTGACTGGGGCAGCCCCGCCAGCAATGCGGCTTGGGCCAGGCTCAGCTTGGCCACCGGCTTGTTGAAGAACATTCTCGAAGCCGCGGCCACCCCGTAGGCGGTCTGACCTCCGACCGTGCCGTAGGGGACGTCGTTGAGGTAGCTGCTCAGAATCCAGCCCTTGTGGTGGTGGGCTTCGAGCTGCTGGGCGAGCTTGGCCTGCACGATCTTGTATTTGAGGTCGCGCTTGGCCTTCATGCGCGGGGTCATGTAGACGTTGTCGACCAGCTGCATGGTCAGAGTCGAGGCGCCCTGTAGCCCACCGCCGCCAAACGCGTCCTTGATCGCCGCACGGAGGATGCCCTGGTAATCGAGCGCTCCGTGCTGATAGAAGCGGCGGTCCTCGATCGCGATCGTCGCCTCCTTGAGGAGGTTCGGGATCGACGTCCCGGGCACCGGCGTACGGACGTTGTCGGAGAAGATGTAGCCCAACGAGGTCCCGTTGGCGGCGAAGATCTGCGAAGGCCGCCCCGGGAGCACCGGGCGCAGCTCACTCAGGTTCGGCGCAGACTGGGCCACGTTGACCACCCAGCCCGCGACCGCCAGTGCCCCGACGGCGAGCGCCGAGAGGGCGAGCACGCCGGTCAGGCCTACCGCTCGTTTGAGGGTGGACCCGCGGTTACGCCGGCGGCGCTGCTGTCGTTCGCGTCGGCTCATGGTCGTTGGCTGGCTGGCCTACGTCACGCCCGCGGGGGAGATCCTCGCCGGACGGAGATCAGCCAGTGTAGCCGTACGGTTGTTTCGTCCCGCCGCCTCACGCTCCTGCCGGGCTTGACAGGATCGCAACTCGAAATGAACGTCGCCGCCGGCGAGAGAAAGGCGCTTCTGATCGACGCCATGGGAACGCTGGTGGCTCTGAGCCCGCCGGCTCCCCGCCTGAGCCGGGAGCTCGAGCGCCGGTGCGGCGTGTCCGTCTCCCGTTCCGAGGCCGAACTGGCTCTGACGGCCGAGATCGCCTACTACCGAGCCCACATGCAGGACGGGCACGACCCGCCCGGCGTGGCGGCGCTGCGGCGCCGGTGCGCCGAGACGCTGCGCCGTGCTCTGCCGGCCGCGGCGGCCGACCTCAACCTCGACGTCCTGACCGAGGTGCTGCTGGCCTCGCTGCACTTCGAGCCGTTCCCCGACGCACGCCCGGCCCTCGAGCAGGCCCGATCACGCGGCCAGCAGGTGATCGTGCTCAGCAATTGGGACGTCACGCTGCCCGAGGTCTTGGCCCGGGTCGGGCTGCGCGAATTCGTCGACGGCGTGGTCAGTTCCGCCGCCGCCGGGGCTCGCAAGCCCGATCCGGCCGTCTTCGCCCGCGCCCTGGAGCTGGCCGGAGTGAGACCTGCGCAGGCTCTGCACGTCGGTGACAGCCTCGAGGAGGACGTCGCCGGCGGGAGGGCGTCCGGCATCCCCGTGCTCTGGCTCAACCGCGCCGCCGCCTCCGTCCCACCCGGCGTGACCGCGATCGCCTCGCTGGCGGAGCTCAACTGAGGCGTAGGCGCGCACACGCGCGCCCTAACCTCCGAGCGGTCATGAAAAGTGGAGCGATGCCATCTGAGCAGCGGCCGGCGCCTGGGCCCGGCGGCCCCGACGCGCGGCTCGCGGACGACGTCTCGCCGTGGCCGGCGTGGACGGCGCCCGCGGCGGTGGTGTTGGGCCTCGGTCTCGGATCGGTGGCGACGATCCTCATCGACGTGGCCGCCAGTGCCGGCGGCTCGAGCCTCGCCCATCCCTCCCCGGCGGTGAGCATCGTCGGCGACATCGTCTTTGACCTGGCCTTCGTGGCCGCTGCGCTGTACTTCGCCTCCCGCCAGTCCCGTCCCCGCGCCCGCGACTTCGGGTTCCGGCGGGTCGGCCTCGCCCGGGGGCTGGGGGCCGGCGTGCTGGCGGTGATCGCCTACTACGGGCTGACCGCGATTTACGCTTCGCTGTTCAATCTCCGGGGAGCGGACAAGCTGCCCAACGACCTCGGAGTCACCCACAGCACTGCTGCGCTCATCGCCGTCTCGGTGTTCGTCTGCGTGATCGCCCCGATCGCGGAGGAGTTCTTCTTTCGCGGCTTCATCTTCGGGGCGCTGCGGCGCCTCCCGCTATCAGTGGCCGGCCGTGACCTCGGTCCCTGGATCGCCGCCGTGCTCACGGGCGTCCTGTTCGGGCTCGCCCACCTCGGCTCCGCTGGACTGCAGTTCCTGATCCCCCTTGGTTTCCTGGGCTTCGTGCTCTGCATCATGCGCTGGCGTACCGGCTCGCTGTATCCGTGCATGGCTCTGCACAGCGCGAACAACGCCCTCGCCCTGGGGGTCAATCAGCTGAGCTGGAGCACCCTCGGAATCGTCGGACTGATCGCTGCCTCGTGGCTGGTGGTGGCGACGATCACGGGTCCGCTCGGCGCCCGAACCGCACCTGTGCGGTGAAGATGAACCGCTTCACGATGGTTGACTGATTTACTTTCTCCCCATGCGTCGCCGTCCAGCACTCTCAATCACGTCTCTCATAGCCGCGATCGCGCTCTCGGGCCTGGCCCCGAGCCTGGCCGCCGCCGATGGTTCCGCCACCACGCCCACGGCTCCCACCACGCCCACGACCCGGACCACGACCCCGACCTCGACCACAACCCCAGCCCCGACCCCGACCCCGACCACCCCGGCGTCCCCGCCGGCCGTCAAGGTCGCCGTCCGCCTGTTCGTGGCCAACGCGTTCTTCGTCCACGGCGGCGCGGTCACGGTTCCCGGCCGGGCCTTCTCGGTGGCCGGAGTCGTTCGGCCCTACGTCGCTGGCCAGGTCGTGACCGTCAAGACCTTCGTCGGGCACCGGCGCATCAAGTCCGACAAGCTGCGCGTCAAGCCCTCCAGGAACGGTCGCGTCGGGCTCTTCACCGAGACCGTGCGCAGCCCGACGGCCGGGATCGTGCGCGTCAAGGTAACCCACGCCCGTACGCGCCAGATGCTCGGCTTCTTGGCCGTGCGCGCGGTCGCCGCCCTGACCCCTCAGGCTGGCTTCGGCTCTCGCGGCCTGTTTGTCGACCTCATGCAGCAGCAGCTGCTCGCCCGACACGTCTACCTCCCCGCCACCGGCGTGTATGACACCCAGATGGGTCTGGCGGTCGATGCCTACCACCGCCTGCTCGGCCACGGGACCTCCCAGCAGCTCGACCGCGCCACGATCGGCGCCCTGCTCAACGGCAGCGGCGCCTTTCTAGTTCGCCACCCCCGGGACGGCACCCACATCGAGGGCAACCTGTCCAAGCAGCTGCTGGCCGAGATTTACGGATCCAAGGTCTACCGGATATACCCCATAAGCTCGGGCAAACCCTCGACGCCGACCATCCTCGGGCACTTCCGGGTCTATCAGCGGACCCCGGGGTACCTGCCCGACGGCATGTACTACTCGAGCTTCTTCTTCGGCGGGTACGCGATTCACGGCTTCAACCCGGCCCCCGATTTCCCGGCCAGCCACGGGTGCATGCGCCTGCCGATCATCGACGCCATCTCGGTCTTTCAGTGGCTGACGTACGGCGACGTGGTCGACGTCTACCTCTAGCTAGGTGCTCCCCACCGTAAGCACGGCGCGAAGCACGGAATGACCGACATCGAGAGCACCGACGCTCGAGCGCGCCTGCTCGCCGAGCTGCGCCGTCACGCCCTGGTCATCGGTGACGTTGTCCTGACCAGCGGAGCCACGGCTCACTACCTCGTCGATGCCAAGCGGGCGATCCTCATGCGTCCGGGTTTCGATGCCTTGGCCGAGCTGGTGGCAGCCCAGGCTCGGGCCTGGTCGGCGACGGCCGTCGGGGGGATGACGATGGGCGCGGATCCGATCGCGTGCGCCGCGCTGGCCGGCGGCGCCGATGTCAAAGCGTTCTTCGTGCGCAAGGAAACCAAGGCCCACGGACTCGCCCGCCGGATCGAGGGCCCCGAGCTCGATCCCGGGGATCGCTGCCTGCTGGTCGAGGACGTTGTCACCACCGGCGGCTCGACGCTGCGCGCGCTGGAGGTGATCCAGGACGAGGGTCATGCGGTGTGCGGCGTGCTCGCCATCTGCGACCGGCTGGCCGGCGGGCGCGAGGCGATCGAGCGCGCTTCCATGGTGCCGTACCGGGCTCTGACCACGATCGACGAGATCTACCCCGACCGCCCCGACCGCCCCGACCGCCCCGATCTCTCCGGTTAAGCGGCGGCACCTGTAAAACGCGCAAAACTTGAGCCCCCGCTCGAAGTTTTGCGCGTCGTGCGCCCTCCGCGTGCGTCTGGTGAAAAACTCGGCGGCCGGACCCAGGTTTTTCGCAGTTTGCAGGTAGCGGCCCGAGGGCGACCGCGGGCGAGCCCAGAGGGCGAGGGCGACCCCCGAGGGTGACGGGGAAGCGGACCGGGCGGCGAAGGGCCGCCCAGGTCAGTGGGGCAGTGACCGGCAGCTCGGGTTGGTCTGGTGAATGGCCTTGACCACCCAGCCCGTCTTAGTCGGATACGGCGTAAAAAGAATGATCGGGTTGCCGTGCGCGATCGCCTGGCCGTATTTGAAGCCGACTTTGTTGACGTTGATGCGCAGCGTGTAGGCGAGCATCGTCTGGTACGCGAGCCGAGTCAGGGGCTCGCCGCAGGCCTGGAGCCGGGCCACCCCACCGAGCCGGTCGACGATCGGCGTGAGCGCGTTGATCTCGGCGGTCCGGGCGCGCTGCCGGCGCAGGTCCTTGTGCTCAGCGGAGGCGTGCGAGATCCCGGCCGGGATCAGGCTGGCCACCAGGATCACGACGAGCGCAGGCCCCAGCCACCCAGCCAAGGACGCCGCCGAGGCCGGGAGCGACGGCCACTTCGAGGATCCGCTCAGCAGCCAGCCGACTGCCACCCCGGCCAGCACGACGACCACGCCCCCGGCTTCGAACATGTACCGGACCAGGCCGGGCCAGCCATGGAGTGCGAAGGCGACCTCGATCACCACCCAGGTCAGGGTCGCGGCCGTGAGGACGAGCACCACGCGGTTCCGGCGCCAGGCGGCGAGGACCACCGCGAGCAGCGCGGCGAGCTCGACCGGGAGCTCGTTGATGGCCAAAAAGCGCTTAATCGTCCCCGTGATCTGACCACTGGTCAGCCGCCGCCCCGAGCCCATCGCGTTGTTGGCGGCCACGAACGGGCTGCGCGAGCTGATCGCTGGGACCCCGAACCAGAACACGACGATCGCCGTCCACCCGGCCACGAGCAGGACGCGCGACCGCGGCACCGTGCGCCAGGCCCAGATCGAATACAGGCCCAGGAACGGCCACACCTCGGGGCGGCCGAGCGAGGCGAGCGTCCCGAGCAGGAAGGCGGTCCGGGGACGGCCTGACAAGTGGCAATCGATCGCGCCCAGGCAGAGCGAGACGATCATCGGGTCCGACTGGGCGCTGAGCACATAGTGGGCGTAGTTCTGGATGCCCAGCACGGCGATCCCGGCGAACGCGCCGGCGACCAGGCCGGCCCAGCGGCGCTCCGCGGGCGCGTCGGTCAGCCGGTAGGCGATCCGGGCGGCGAACACGACCCCGCTCAGCGAGATCGCCACCGAGGTGATCATCCACAGGTGCAGCTGGTAGTGACCGGCAAGCGCAAAGGGAACCGTGAACACCCAGGGCAGCGGCTTCCACGAGGGGGCCGCGTTGGTGTTCAGCGAAAGGGTGGTCGTCTGGTGGCCCCAGACCAGCCAGCCGTAAGGGTCAAAACCCGGCCGGGTGTCGGCCCAGAACACGATCACGGCCGAGAGCACGAGCAGCCCGATCGTGGTCGCCCAGCCCGGATGGCCACGGGCGAACAGCCGCAGCGTCCAGGGCGCTGGCGGTCCCGTCGACGGGCCGGGTTCGGAGGGCGCGTGGGCGCTCGGTTGTGCTTCTAGCGTGCGCTCGGACACGAGGAGGCGCGGAACGTAGCACCTCTCCTAAAACGCCGGTCAAAGAGGCTGGGCCGGGGGCTGGCCGCGCCGGATCTGGCGCGCGTCAGCTAACTTGCCCCCGGCAGGAATCGAACCTGCATCCCGCGCTTAGGAGGCGCGTGCTCTATCCATTGAGCTACGAGGGCCGCGCCCGGCAGGGTACCCGCCCCCACCCAGCCCGGCCTTCGTTGAGGAAGCGTTAATGTTGGATGACACTGGGAACTGCATGTGGTTCGATCTGGCGATGGAGGATGTTGAGGTGCGTCGCGAGGCGTCGCTGACCCGATGAGTAGCCGGATGACTGACGCCATCGCCATTCAGGCGAGCCTGGATGGCGAGCGGCGATGAGCGTCGGAGCTTCGACCGAGCTCATAGTCGAGTCGGAACCGAGCGTCGACAGCGTCGAGCTCGTTCCAAGCGACGTCACCGCTCGGTCGCCGCGCCAGCTGCTCTGGCGGCGCTTTCGCTCCGACCGCGTGGCGATGGCATCAGCGATCTTCATCATCGCCCTGATCGTCCTGGCGTTCGCGGCCCCCCTGGTCGTCAGCATCCTCGGGCTCCAGAGTCCCTACCAGAACAACCCCAGCGCGCTGGATGCGTTCGGAAGCCCCAGCGGCCCGAGCGCCACCCACCCGTTCGGGGTCGACCAGCTCGGCCGCGACGTCTTCTCGCGCGTGATCTACGGCTCGCGGGTCTCGCTCGAGGTGGGGATCTTCGGGACCGCGATCGCCGCGGTCATCGGCACGGTCCTGGGCCTGCTGGCCGGGTTCTACCGCGGCTGGGTCGACACCGTGATCTCACGCATCGTGGATGTCTTCCTGGCCTTTCCGGTGCTCGTCCTCGGCCTGGGCATCGGCGCCGCCTGCGGCGTACGAGGGTGCGCGGGCGGACTGATTCAGCCGGGGCTGGGGACCGTCATCTTCATCATCGCGCTGAGCTCCTTCACCTACATTGCGCGGATCGCCCGCGGTCAGGTCCTCTCACTGCGCGAGAAGGAGTTCATCGAGGCGTCACGCTCGCTCGGGGCCTCCAACCGGCGGATCATCTTCCGGGAGATCCTGCCCAACCTGCTGGCGCCGCTGATCGTCTACTCGAGCCTGCTGATCCCGACCAACATCCTGTTCGAAGCCGGGCTCTCGTTCTTGGGCGTGGGGATCCGGCCGCCGACGTCGAGCTGGGGCCAGATGATCTCCGACGCCTCGCCGATCTACCAGACCGCCTGGTGGTACATGGTCTTTCCCGGAGTGGCGCTGCTGCTCACCGTGCTTGCGTTCAACCTGGTCGGGGACGGCCTCCTGGACGCGCTCAACCCACGCGGGGAGTCCCGGTGAACCATCCTGTTCGCCGCTCCGCATGTCGTATCAATCACCAGAGGAGGCAATCTATGAGGGGTAGTCTGCGTAGCCTGACCGCGTTTGCGGTCACCGGACTGCTGGCCCTTGGCGTCGCGGCGTGCGGCTCCAGCAGCTCGAGCTCGTCCGGGGGAGGATCGAGCTCTAAGTCCGCTAGTACATCGCGGATCCCGCTGAAGCCAGGCGAGAATCCGATCGGTCAGGTCCTCACCGGCCCGACCAAGAAGAAGGGCGGGACCCTGACCGCCTACACCAGCGAGGACTTCGCTCACCTCGATCCCGGGCAGTCCTACTTCGTCAACGACTACATCATCGATTACGCCACGCAGCGCCCGCTGTTCTATTACCCGCCCAACACCACGCAGGTGGTGTCTCCGGACCTCGCCACCGTGGTCCCGACGACCGCCAACGGCGGCATCACCGACGGCGGCAAGACGGTCACGGTGCACATCAAGAAGGGCGTCTTCTTCAGCCCGCCGGTCAGCCGTGAGGTGACCTCGGCGGACGTCGCGTTCGCGATCGAGCGGGGAGCGAATCCCAACGTCGCCAACCCGTACTTCCCGTCCTACTTCGGCTCGGCTTCACCGGCGCCGCTGGCCGGCACGGAGTCCGCGAGTTACAAGGGCGGCCCGATCCCCGGCATCAAGACGCCGGACAAGTTCACGATCGTGTTCCACACGGTCAAGCCGAGCGGTGCATTCCTGGTCCAGGCGCTCAGCCTCCCGCTCTCGGCCCCCGTGCCGCAGAGCTTCGTGGCGCCGCTGGACAAGCAGTCCCCGACCACGTATGGCACCAAGTACCTGGTCGCCACCGGTCCCTACATGCTCAAGTCAGACCTCAAGACCGGGGTCTTCGAGGGCATCGGTTACCAGACCGGCAAGTCGGCGGTGCTGGTCCGCAACCCGAAGTGGAACGCCAAGACCGACCCCCGGCCGGCCTACCTGGACGCGATCAACATCAACATCGGCGGCACCGCGGCAGTGATCGGCCAGCAGGTCCTGAAGGGTTCAAGCACGGTCCAGCTCGACACGCCCGCACAGCCAGTCGTCAAGCTGGCCTACCAGCAGTACCCGTCGCAGATCACGTTCACGCCCGGCTCGGGTGACCACTACGTGGCGCTTGACAACGCCCACGGCGTGTTCACCAACGTCAACCTGCGCC
Source organism: Solirubrobacteraceae bacterium (assembly GCA_050696855.1). Classification (GTDB taxonomy): domain Bacteria; phylum Actinomycetota; class Thermoleophilia; order Solirubrobacterales; family Solirubrobacteraceae; genus Palsa-465. The sequence continues at coordinate 29,271 of JBOGYN010000237.1, forward strand.
GGGCGGCGTGGGCCAACCTCAACCGCGCTGCGATCATCAAGCAGCGGGGTGGCTCGCTCACTTCTGAACCGGCCACCCACTTCATCTACCCCGGCGTGGCCGGCTTTGACCAGGCCGGCGGCTACCCAGGTCCGCAGACGGACTTCAACAAGAACGTCAACGGGGACCTGACCGTGGCCAAGAAGTACATGAAGGCGGCCGGCTACCCGAGCGGCAAGTACACCGGCAATCAGACCGTCCAGATCGTCAGCTCCAGCAACGGCAACACACCGGCGATCACGCAGCTGCTCAACACCGACCTGACCCAGCTGGGCTTCAAGACCCACGTGAGCCTGGTGGACCAGTCGGCCATGTACACGAAGTACTGCGAAGTTCCCAAGCAGAACATCGATGCCTGCCCGGCGTTGGGTTGGCTGCGTGACTTCGCCGACCCGCTGACCGTGCTGTACGCCACGTTCTACGGGCCGTCGATTGTCGCGACCAACAACTCCAACTTCGGTCAGGTCAACGATCCCCAGATCAACGCCGCGATCAAGGCGGCGGCGCTGGTCACCGACCCCACGGCACGCGCGCAGGCGTTCGCCAACGTCGACAAGCAGCTGGTCGACAAGGCAGTCGCGATCCCCGAGGATTTCGACAACCAGGCCAACGTTGAAAGCAAGAACGTCGCCGGGGTCAACTCCCTGTGGAACGAGGGCAGCTGGGACCTCGCCTTCACGTCCCTGAAGTAGCCGTCAGGCTGGCTGTGAGCTCCGTCGCATCCGCGGCGGGGCTCCCGGCCCGGCCTTTTCTGGAGCGCCACTAAACCGACATGACCACCTACATCATCCGTCGCCTCCTGTGGGGCGTCGTGCTGCTGATCGCGGTCAGCGCGCTCACCTTCCTGTTCTTCAACATCTTCCCCTCGGTGGACCCGGCCCTGCTGCGCGCCGGGCGTAACAACAGCCCCGCCACTATCGCCCACATCCGGCACGAGCGGGGACTGGACAAACCGATCTACACCCAGTTCTGGGTGTACATGAAGGGCATCTTCCTGCATTTCAACCTGGGGACCAGCTACTACACCGGCGCCTCGGTGCTGAGCCTGATCAAGGACCGCCTGCCGGCCACGATCTCGCTCACGGTCGGCGCGGCGATCCTATGGCTCGTGGCCGGGATCCTGATCGGCATCATTTCCGCGATCAAGCGCGGCACGCTGCTCGACCGCGGCGCGATGACCGTCGCGCTGGTGTTCGTCTCGATGCCGGTGTTCTGGTTTGGCCTGGTCGTGCTGTTCCTGTTCTCCAACGACATCGGCCGCTTTCACCTCCTGCCGGGCGCGGCGACCTACGTCGGCTTGACCGTGAGCCCCGGGACTTGGTTCACGTCGCTGATCATGCCCTGGATCGTGCTCGCCGGGACCCAGGCAGCGATCTACTCGCGGCTGTTGCGCGCGAGCCTGGTCGAAGCGATGGGCGAGGACTACATTCGCACCGCGCGGGCCAAGGGACTACCAGAGCGGCGCGTGATCTGGCGCCACGGCGTGCGCTCGGCGATCACGCCGGTGGTGACGATCTTCGGCCTCGACGTGGGCGTGCTGCTGGGCGGCGCGGTGATCACCGAGACGGTTTTCAACATCCCCGGGATCGGGCGGCTGAACTACGACGCGATCATCCATTCGGACTTCCCGATCGTCCAGGGCACGGTGTTGGTGGCCGCCCTGTTCATCGTCGTCGCCAACATCGTGGTCGACATCTCCTACGCCTACCTCGATCCCCGCGTGCGCTACTCGTGATCGCCGTGACCAAGGGCAGGCACCAGTGAGCGAGCCACTGCTCAAGGTCGAGGACCTGCGCGTCTCGTTTCGCACCGACGACGGCATCGTCCACGCCGTCGACGGCATCTCCTACACCGTGCAGGCGGGTAAGACGCTCGGCATCGTCGGGGAGTCCGGTTCGGGCAAGACGGTGTCGTCGCTGACCACGCTCGGGCTGACCCGAACCCGAGGCTCGACGATCGAAGGCCGGATCATGTTCGACGGCGAGGACCTCGTGACCATGGCCGACGACCAGCTGCGGCATCTCCGCGGCGACGACATCGCGATGATCTTCCAGGACCCGCTGTCCTCGCTGCACCCCTTCTACAAGGTCGGCGCGCAGCTGACCGAGGCGATGAGGGCACATCGAGACATCTCTCGCTCGGCCGCCCGCACCCGGGCGGCGGAACTGCTCGAGCTGGTCGGGATTCCGGATCCCAAGCGCCGAATCGACCAGTATCCCCATGAGTTCTCGGGCGGCATGCGCCAGCGGGCGATGATCGCCATGGCGCTGGCCAATGAGCCCAAGCTGCTGATCGCCGACGAGCCGACCACCGCGCTCGACGTGACCGTCCAGGCGCAGATCCTCGCCCTGCTCGATGACCTCCAGCACCGCCTCGGCACCGCCATCATCATCATCACCCACGACCTCGGCGTAGTGGCCGAGATCGCCGACGACATCGCCGTCATGTATGCCGGCCGGATCGTCGAGCGCGGCAGCACCGCCGAGATCTTCCAGCGCCCCCAGCATCCCTACACGTGGGGGCTGCTGAAGTCGATCCCGCGCCTGGACAGTCCCCGCGGCGAAGAGCTGGTCCCGATCTCGGGCCGGCCGCCGAGCCTGATCAACCGGCCCAGCGGTTGCCATTTTCATCCCCGCTGTCCCTACGTCCAGGAAGCGCACAAGCGCGTCGATCCGCCGCTTGAGCCGATCGAGGCCCAGGGCGGCCAGGCGGTCGCCTGCCTGCTCGAGCCGCCGATCCGTCAGCGGATCTGGGACGGTCTGCGCGAAGGTCGCGATCCCGAGGCGCTCAAGCGGATCGCGGCGAGCTCCAACGGCGCGCCGCCGCCCCCGGCTCCCGGCGAGGCAGCGACCCCTCCGGCGGCCGGCGACGAGGCAACGCCGTGAGCAACCTGCTCGAGGTCCGGGACCTCGTCAAGCACTTCCCGATCAAGCGCGGCATCATCCTGCAGCGACAGGTGGGCGCGGTCAAGGCCGTGGACGGCGTGTCGTTTGACGTCATCCAGGGCGAGACGTTGGGGATCGTCGGTGAGACCGGCTGTGGCAAGAGCACCACAGCGCGCCTGCTCTGCCGGCTGATGGATCCGACCTCGGGATCGATCAACTTCGGCGGTCGTGACGTGGCCGCCCAGAAGGGCGATGACCTCAAGGCGATGCACCGCGACATGCAGATGGTCTTCCAGGACCCGTACTCGTCGCTGAACCCGCGCAAGACGGTGGGCTCGATCATCGCTGACCCGTTCATCATCCACGGGCTGCACACGGGCGATGGGGAGCGCAAGCGCAATGTCCAGGATCGGATTGACCGCGTTGGTCTGAAACCCGAGCACTACAAACCCAATCCCCACGAGT